>CALRMO020000027.1:0-21786 GCA_943369235.1 Sphingomonas paucimobilis | reverse complement strand
CGATGCCGAGCTTGCTTATGTAATTTGACCGGCGTCGGGCGGTCTGGGTTTGTGAATCAAAGCGACCAGCACAAACGAAATGTACATCAGCAGATACCATGCGCCAAGTTTAGACGGCGACACCATATGCCATCCGCCTTGCTGACTCGGATATGTCCACGCGCGGGAAAAAGTCGCAATATTCTCTGCCAGCCAGATGAAGCCCGCAACCAGAAACAGGCCGACAATCAGCGGCATCCATCGCGGCGATTGCCACACAGTGAAATATATCCGGGTTCGCCAGAATAGATATGCCAGCGCGCCGAACAATATCAGCCGGATATCCATAATCCAGTGGTGAGCGAAGAAATTGGCGTAAATCAGTACAGCCAGGATAACGGTATGCGTCTGTTTTGGATAATGCGTAAAGCGCATATCGAAAATACGCCAGATGCGTGCAATGTAGCTGCCGACGGCAGCATACATGAAGCCGGAAAACAACGGTACGCCGCCGATCCGCAGCAGGCTCTCCTCAGGATAAATCCACGAACCGTGCGCCGTCTTGAATAACTCCATGATGGTGCCAACGACGTGAAAGGCAAGGATGACCTTCGCCTCCTCCATTGTTTCCAAACGAAAGGCCAGCATGGCAATTTGAATGCCGACGGCTGCAAGCGTCAGAAAATCATAGCGAGCCAATGCGGCATCGGTGGGATAGAAAAGATGCGTTCCCAACAGTAACGCCAGTAGCAGACCGCCGAAAAGACAAGCCCAGCCTTGCTTGAAGCCGAACAACAGAAATTCGTAAAGATAGGCCCGCCAACCGGGGCGAGGCGTAAAGCGCTCCAGCCTCTCTCTAATGTCGGCAAAGCGACTATGTGCCTGACCAAATAGGCCCTCAGCCACCCGCGATCAGTTGCCCTGCCGCCGTGCCATGAACGCCAGCCGTTCGAACAGCATCACGTCCTGCTCGTTTTTCAGAAGCGCGCCGTGGAGCGGGGGGATTGCCTTGGTCGGATCACGCGATTGGAGAACGTCGAGCGGCATGTCTTCGTGCAAGAGCAATTTAAGCCAATCAAGCAATTCGCTGGTGCTTGGCTTCTTCTTTAGACCGGGGACGTCGCGGACTTCGTAGAAAATATCCATCGCCTTCGAGACCAGTATTTTCTGGATACCGGGGAAGTGGACGTCGATAATCGCCTGCATCGTCTCGCGGTCGGGAAATTTGATGTAGTGAAAGAAACAGCGGCGCAGGAACGCGTCGGGCAGCTCCTTTTCGTTGTTCGAGGTGATGATGACGATGGGGCGTTCAACCGCTTTAATTGTCTCATGCGTCTCGTAAACGTAGAACTCCATGCGGTCGAGTTCCTGGAGCAAATCGTTCGGAAATTCGATATCGGCCTTGTCGATCTCGTCGATCAGCAGCACGGGGAGCACGGGCGCGGTGAACGCCTCCCATAATTTGCCCTTTTTGATGTAGTTCTTGATGTCGTGGACTCGCTCATCGCCAAGCTGGCTATCGCGCAGCCGCGCAACGGCGTCATATTCGTACAGCCCCTGATGCGCCTTGGTGGTCGACTTGATGTTCCACTCGATAAGCGGGGCACCCATTGCAGTCGCGATTTCCTGGGCCAGTACGGTCTTGCCGGTTCCAGGCTCGCCCTTGACGAGCAACGGACGCCGAAGCTTGGTCGCGGCATTAACCGCAACCTTCAGGTCATCGGTGGCGACATAATTATCGGTGCCTTCAAAGCGCATGAACAAATCCCGTTTGTTAATCGAACGGTTAATTCGTTAAGTCCGCATATTGAGATATGCAACCGAATAAACGGCGGCCCTAGCTTGCCAGCATCTCGGTATGACGGGCGACTATGAGCTGCCAAAGTCTGCGCTGCTGCGCCAGTAACTGATCAGATCCGAAAGCCATCGCCCGGCGATAGCTAGCCGAACTATCCACCTGTTGGGCGAGGACCTGACAATCATCAACCGATGGAAGCCCTATCTTGGGCGCTTCCAGTCCAATGTGCAAGGCAACCCGGTCGAGCAGGCTGCGGGTTTGGTGCCAGTCGACCACGAACGCAATTGCCGCGCCTGCAGGACAGCCTTTGCGATCCGAAGTCGCCAGCATTTCGAAGTTTCTGGTTTGGCCTTCGATCAATGCGGTGATTTTGTCCTGCCCGTTCAGGCGGCGAATTGGCCCGGCGGTGACCGTGAGCTCGTTCAGATAACTGCGTTCGAGAACGATGCCATCAATCGCCTGGATCAGCCATTTGCGCGCGGCATCATCGACTACCCGGTGCGCGGCGAAATCGAGTATGCCGGGGTGCCGTCCGTGCGAGATGTTCATAAAATGCGCGATGTCGGCGAGCAGTGCAGCGCGCGCGGCTTTGGCCGGGAAACGCAAATCAGGGCGGTCGCTGCCGCTTCCCAGAAATCCGATGAGGGGTTTGATTACCGGAAGGCTACCGTTGGACAAGATGCTGCCAACAAACGACAGGCCAAATGCGGCGTCGATTTGTGGCCTCGCCAAATTGTCCATTAAGTCCCCCGCACTCTGGTCCGTGTCCGTCACCGGACGCTTAACCTCAAGGAACTAGCGAAAAGTCTTAAAAATCTGGTTTACAGAGAGAAAATTTTTAAAATTTACAGTTGCTGCTACCGTGCGCGTTCGCTTCTATAGTAAAGGAATGTAAGCCATAAGGATGTGGCGCCAAGCAAATGCCAGACAGCATGCCCCTGGAGCAGACTGTCTGGTGTACAGAGCGTGCCATGCTGGTCGAAATTCCAGATCGTGAATGCAACAGCCTTTGTCGCAATTCCCGCAAAATAATAGGACACCCGCACGCGGCGCGGCGGGGTCGGGCAAAGCCAAGCTCGATAGCGATGGCCGCAACCAGAATAACAGCAAAAAGCCAGCGCCGGACATCGGGAATTTCATACAAAATGACAAGCAAGCCCGATACCAGCAGCAGATACAGGACGATTGCCAGTCGCGGCGGCAGTCTGCGCCAACGTGACAACGCACTGACCAGCATGAAACTGCCGGTCAGGTACATCCCCATCACGTCGAAAAACTGGCCCCATAACGTCAATGTCGCGTGCAACAAGACCGAACCCAAGCCGACAAAAATTGCGGTGAGGCCAAATGCAGTTGCCGCTTCAGACCGGAACCGGGATTTCCATGACGATTGCTGTGCAAGCAATATCATCAGGAACCCAACGAAGGCATAACCATAGCTCGACCAGCTGTTTGCGGGTTGAAGCACAAACGATCCGACTCGTGGCAGTTCGCAAAAGCATCGCGTCGCGATGCATGATGCAGGTGCGTAGAGCGACCAATCAGGGCCAAGCAGATTAAGCAGCGCCCAAATCGCTGCCATGGACAGAACGGTCAGACCGGCGGACAGCGCAATTGGCTTCAAACCAATTGCGCGACCCATATTATTGGTCAAGGAAGCTCCGCATTTTGCGGCTGCGGCTAGGATGCTTCAGCTTGCGCAGGGCTTTTGCCTCAATCTGCCGGATGCGTTCCCGGGTGACCGAAAACTGCTGACCCACTTCTTCCAGCGTGTGGTCGGTGTTCATGCCGATGCCAAAGCGCATCCGAAGCACGCGTTCTTCGCGCGGCGTCAAAGACGCCAATACGCGGGTGACGGTTTCCTTCAGGTTTGCCTGAATCGCGGCATCGACCGGGATTATTGCATTCTTGTCTTCGATGAAATCGCCCAGATGGCTGTCTTCCTCGTCGCCGATGGGGGTTTCGAGAGAGATCGGTTCCTTGGCGATTTTCATCACCTTGCGAACTTTTTCCAGCGGCATCGACAAACGCTCGGCCATTTCTTCCGGCGTCGGCTCGCGGCCTTGTTCGTGGAGGAACTGACGCGATGTGCGCACGAGCTTGTTGATCGTCTCGATCATGTGCACCGGAATACGGATAGTGCGCGCCTGATCGGCGATCGAACGGGTAATCGCCTGCCGGATCCACCACGTTGCGTAGGTCGAGAATTTGTAGCCGCGACGATATTCGAATTTATCGACGGCTTTCATCAGGCCGATATTGCCTTCCTGAATAAGATCCAGGAATTGAAGCCCGCGGTTCGTGTATTTCTTCGCGATGGAAATCACCAGACGCAGGTTCGCCTCGACCATTTCCTTCTTGGCGATGCGTGCTTCGCGCTCGCCTTTTTGCACCATGTTGACGATGCGGCGGAATTCGTTGAGCGACATGCCGGTGTTAGCGGCGATGTCGGCAATTTCAGCGCGGATGCGTTCTACGCCTTCGGCTTCGTTGGTGGCAAAGGCTGTCCATTTCTTGTCGATATTAGCGACGTCCGACAGCCAGTTTTCGTCAAGCTCATGGCCCATATAGCTGTCGAGGAACGCCTTGCGCGGCACCTTGTGACGTTCGGCCAGGCGCAGCATCTGGCCACCGAGTGCGGTCAGGCGGCGGTTAAACGAATATAGTTGATCAACCAGATACTCGATCTTGTTCGCGTGGAACTGAACCGACTCAACTTCGGCCGTCAATTCTTCACGCAATTTGTGATACTTGTTCTCGGAAGCTGTGGAAAAGTCTTCGCCGGCATTAAGCGCTCGCATACGCTCCAGCTGGATGTTCGAGAATTTTTTGAACAAGGACGCGATCTTGGCGAAACGTTCCAAAGCCTCGGGCTTCAACGCTTCTTCCATCTGCGCGAGCGAAAGGGTGTTGTCCTCTTCCTCTTCCTCAACCGGACGAGTCCGGCGTTCGGTCATGTCGTCGTCATCGTCGCTAGCGGCTTCAGGCTCGTCCTCGACCTCTTCTTCCTCCTTGTAGGAGACGCCAGCAGTCTTCTCGCTGATTTCGCCGTCGCCTTCTTCTTCCTCGTCATCGGTCAGCGTTTCAGGCGCTTTCGAGAGCATAGCGTCCAGATCGAGGATTTCGCGCAGCTGCATCTCGCCATTGTTGAGCGCGTTCGACCAGTCGATGATCGCGTGGAAGGTAATCGGGCTTTCGCACAGACCAAGGATCATCGTATCGCGGCCCGATTCGATGCGCTTGGCAATCGCGATTTCACCTTCGCGGCTGAGCAACTCAACGGCACCCATTTCGCGCAAATACATCCGGACAGGGTCGTCGGTGCGTTCGCCGGTACCGGTTTTCTTGATGGTGTTGGTCAGCGAGCGTGGGTCGTTTTCGGAAATATTGTCGATGGTCTCGACTTCTTCCTCAGGCTCATCGCCATCTTCGCCAGCTTCGTCATTTTCGACGATTTGCACGCCCATGTCGTTAATCGCCGACATGACGTCTTCGATCTGCTCCGACGACATCTGGTCCTGCGGCAAGGCAGCGTTCAGTTCGTCATAGGTCAGGAATCCGCGGCGTTTGGCTTTGGCCAGCAGCTTCTTAACTGTCGCATCGTTCAAATCTATCAGCGGTGCATCGCCATTTTCTGCGATGTCTTCTTCGTTCTCGTTTGCGCGACTTGCCAAAATAATTCCCCGATAATCTCAAAAACCGTCCGCGTCGCGCCTGAAAAATGCGATTATGCGGTCGTCAAATGCCTTCTTTTCGTTTCGCAACCGCTGCTGCTCGGCAAACGTCGCGTCGGTCATCTCCAAACTCGCCAACCTCGTGGCGCGTTCCAGAGCTTCTTCCAGCGCGGGACGCTGCTTCATCAGCCTGATTGCTTCACCCAATTCCTTTGAAGCGCTGGATAATCCGTCGCCTCCAACCCCGTCCTCCCCACGATTGAAGGCAAAGACTTTGCCGTTGCTGTGGAGAAGCGATATGGCGACATTATACAACTTCTCGTCCAATATGGTAAGAAGGCCGTCAGTATCAAGCGATTCTTGTGCAAAACTTGCATCGAGCATCGCGCCTAGCAATTTTGCATGATTCGCATCGGTCGGTACGAAGTCGCTGAGCGTTTCATGATGCTGCTGGATCAGCTCCGGATTGCGGAGCAGCGCCCCCAGCACGCCTTGCACCAGAAAGTCCGATGTTTTGGCGTTAAAGCTTTTGGTTTCGTCCCCCGGCGGCAGGATCTGCGGTTTGCGCCAGTCGCGTTTCGGGCCCTTGTTGCCGGGTACGAAGGGCGCGCGGGGCTTAGCAGCGAACAATGCGTCGAAGCGTTCGCGGAAGGCATCGGCGTAGTGGCGGCGGATTTCAGCATCGGCGATATTGGCCATATGCGCGCCAAGCCACTGTTTGAGGCCTGCGCGGTCTTCCGGGGTGTCGAGTGGGCCAGCTGCGACTTCCGACTTCCACAGGCGCTCCACAAGCGGCTCAGACACCTCAAGCAAAGCCGCCAGCGCCTTCGGCCCAGACTTCTTGACCAAATCGTCGGGATCTTGCCCCTCGGGCAAAGTCACAAATTGCAGGCTATGTCCCGGTTTTAACAACGGCAGCGCCCGCAACGCCGCCCGCAAAGCCGCTTTCTGCCCCGCTGTATCACCGTCGAAGCAGAGCAGGGGCTTCTCGGTCATCCGCCACAGCATCTGGATTTGTTGTTCGGTCAGCGCGGTACCGAGCGGCGCGACCCCGTCGGCAAAACCAGCCTGCGCGATCGCGATCACGTCCATATAACCCTCGACGACGATTACACGCCCGGTCTGCCGCGACGCAGGCGAGCATTTGTCGAGATTGTAAAGCGTGCGGCCCTTGTCGAAGAGCGGCGTATCGGGCGAATTCAGATATTTCGGCTCACCTTCGCCGAGGATGCGCCCGCCAAAGGCAATGACTCGCCCTCGCGGGTCGCGAATGGGGATCATCAAGCGACCACGGAAGCGGTCATACGGTTCCTTGTCATCGACCGCGATCAGGAGTCCTGCTTCGACCAGCATCGGCACTTCGAAGCGGGATAAAGCACGCTTCAACTTGGCTCGGCTTTCGGGAGCAAAGCCTAAACCGAATTCTTCTATCGTTTTGCGGGTGAAGCCTCGGTTTTCGAGATAGGCCCTTGCATGAGCGCCTTCCAACCCATTTAATTCATCGACAAACCAGTCGTGCGCCGCCGTCATGACGTCATACAGATTGTTCGCTTTTTCAGCACGTTGTGCCGCCTTGGGGTCCGGGGCAGGGACTTCCATCCCGGCTTCTGCGGCCAGTTCCTTTATCGCATCCATGAACGACAGTCCGCGCTGGTCGGTCATCCAGCGAATGGCATCACCGTGCGCCGAACAGCCGAAGCAGTGGTAAAAACCCTTTTCATCGTTGATCGTGAAACTGGGCGTCTTTTCATTATGGAACGGGCAACAGGCCTTGAATTCACGCCCCGCCTTGGTGACCTTGACGGTACGCCCGATCAGCGCGGAAAGCGTAACCCGGGAGCGCAGTTCGTCCAGCCATTGCGGGGTGAGGGTCATGCTTATTAATCCCCCTCCCGCTCGCGGGAGGGGTTAGGGGTGGGCAGTGCCGCCCTAATAGTGATCAATACCCCCTCCAAATTTTGGAAAACCTGTTCATTCGAAAAACGCAAAACCGCATATCCTAAAAGTTCCAGCTGGCTTGTCCGAAACTCATCATACTCAATCTGATCATCATGCTGGCGTCCATCGAGTTCGATTACCAGCTTTTCCATCCGGCAAATGAAATCGCAGATATATCGGCCTACCGGAATTTGCCTGCTGAATTTGAAGCCATCTAATTTGCGGCCGCATAATTGTCGCCACAGCATCCGTTCGGCATCAGACGCATTTCGGCGCAATTCTTGGGCACGTGCTGTCGGGCGATTATATGCGGGGATGTTTCCCATAGCTTGATACTGCCCACCCCTAACCCCTCCCGCAAGCGGGAGGGGGACTTTATGACAAAGCCGCCTTCACCAATCCACTCGCCTTGCTCATATCGAGCTGCGGCCCGTGACGTTCTTTGAGCGTTGCCATGACGCGGCCCATATCTTTCAGGCTTTCCGCGCCCAATTCGGCCTTGATGCCCTCAATGGTAGCGCTGGTTTCGGCTTCGCTCATCTGCGCTGGCAAAAACTCTTCGATAATCACTAGCTCCGCCGCCTCGACCGCCGCCAGTTCGGCGCGGCCGCCTTGCTCGTACAGCGCAATCGACTCGCGGCGCTGCTTGATCATTTTCTGCATGACCTCGACCACCATCGCGTCGTCGTCGGGCTGCTGCGAGGCCGTACGCAGTTCGATATCGCGGTCTTTGACTTTGGCGAGGATCAGGCGGATTGCGGCCAGACGGTCTTTTTCGCCTGCCTTCATCGCGGTAATCTGGGCGGCTTTTATGGTGTCTCGAATCATTATCATTCCAACTGTCAGTATATGTATGTTGTCAGCCATACGGCGAGGAGCGACGACTAACAATCTCTGCGCTCTCTGCGGCCTCTGCGTGAACCAATTTTATTTCACGCGGAGGCCGCAGAGAGCGCAGAGGAGAGAAGAAATAATGCCGGATCGCATATTCCACAGATTTTATTTTGAATATGATTGACGCTTTGCATCGGTCTCTCTAGGCGCGGTGCCTTAGCGACATTGCTGTATTTTTTCTGACCGGAGCGACCCCATCATGGCCGACCCCAATTCTTCGCGCGCGCCTTCTGGAGCGACGGGGGTATTGGTTTTGGCGTCCGGCGAAGTGATCTGGGGCAGGGGCTTTGGCTCAGAGGGGCAGGCGGTTGGCGAAGTCTGCTTCAACACCGCGATGACCGGATATCAGGAGGTGATGACCGATCCCTCTTATGCCGGGCAGATCATCAACTTCACGTTTCCCCACATTGGTAATGTCGGCGCGAACCCGGAAGACGTAGAGGCGCTGAACCCGCATGCACTGGGCGCGATCGTGCGGCAGGATGTGACCGACCCGTCGAATTTCCGTTCTACGCAGCATTTCGATGGCTGGATGAAATCCAATGGCCGCATCGGCATTTCGGGGGTCGATACGCGGGCTTTGACCCGCCTTATCCGCGTCGCCGGCGCGCCCAACGCGGTGATTGCACATTCGGCGAGCGGTGATTTCGATGTGCCGGCTATGCTGGCGCGGGCGAAGGCCTGGGCCGGGCTTGAGGGCATGGATCTGGCCAAGGATGTAACGACGTTGCAGACCTATGGCTGGGATCAGGGATTGTGGAAGTTGGGTGAGGGGTACTCTTCTCCCCTCCCCTTCAGGGGAGGGGCCGGGGGTGGGGCTGTTCAGTCAAGCTCAGCATCTGCCGACCAGCCCCACCCCAACCCCTCCCCTGAAGGGGAGGGGCTTAAAAAACCCCGCGTCGTCGCCATCGACTATGGCATCAAGCACAATATCCTGCGCACTCTGGTCGACACCGGCTGCGACGTTACCGTCGTCAGCGCCACCGCGACGTTCGAGGAAATCATGGCGCACGCCCCAGATGGCCTGTTCCTGTCGAACGGCCCCGGCGACCCTGCCGCGACGGGCGAATATGCCGTGCCGGTCATAAGGCAATGGCTGGAAACCAAAAAGCCTTTGTTCGGCATCTGCCTCGGGCATCAGATGCTTGGCCTTGCGGTCGGCGCCAAGACCGAAAAGATGCACCAGGGTCACCGCGGCGCGAACCATCCGGTGAAGCGGCTTTCGGACGGCGCGGTCGAGATTACCAGCATGAACCACGGCTTCGCAGTCGACGCCGCGACTTTGCCCGCCAATGCGAAGGCAACGCACACCAGCCTGTTCGACGGCAGCAACTGCGGCTTCGAACTCGCAGACCAGCCCGCGTTCAGCGTGCAATATCACCCCGAAGCCTCACCCGGCCCGCAAGACAGCCATTATCTGTTCGAGAAATTTGCGGGGATGATGTGATGTATAAACCGTTCGAGGGCATTGCGCGCATCACAAATACCGTCGCAACCAAAAGCGTTCTAAATCCCACGCTTATTTTGGCTGCCATTGTCGTTCCCATATCACTGCTATTGGGCGTCTATTTGGACGGCGAGGCTCGGACATTTCTCTTCGGTTTAGCGGGCGCGGTGGTCATTGTTGCTCTGCTTCAAATCGTGGGTTTTTCGATTTTTGGCCCTAATCATTTGCAAGATAATCGGCACGTTGAAGAAAAGCTGAGAATTGAAAATGCGTCTCGACTTGGAGACAGCAAAGGCGAAATAATTATCGACGCCGACGCAAGTCGGATAAACAATCCACAGCTTGAGGAGAAACGTGATGTATAACACTTTCGTCCTTAGCTACGACCCACTGTCAAATAAATTCACTCAAAACCAGCTATTGGCTTTTGTCCGTGCGAACGCTCTGACCTATCAGTATTACGCTCCAAGTTTAGGCACTTATTTAATCAAATCGGCTGCCAACACGATCCAAATGGTCGATGCTTATGGGGGCTTTTTTGACGGATCGAATTTCTTTCTAGCCCAAGTTTTTCCTACGTTGACGGGTGGCGCTTTGCCGCTGGAAATCTGGGACTGGGTCAATGCGCCCACGCCCCCACCTTTAATCGGCCAAAGCTAAATGCCCAAACGCACTGACATCTCTTCCATCCTCATCATCGGCGCTGGCCCCATCATTATCGGGCAGGCGTGCGAGTTCGATTATTCGGGGACTCAGGCTTGCAAGGCGCTGCGCGAGGAGGGTTATCGCATCATCCTCGTCAATTCCAATCCGGCGACGATCATGACCGACCCGGATATGGCCGATGCGACCTATGTCGAGCCGATCACGCCCGAAATCGTCGCGAAGATCATCGAGAAAGAGCGCCCGGACGCGGTGTTGCCGACGATGGGCGGGCAGACCGCGTTGAATGTCGCGTTGGCCTTGTTCAACGATGGCACGCTGGCAAAACATAATGTCGAGATGATCGGCGCTGATGCCGAGGCCATCGACAAGGCAGAGGACCGGATCAAATTCCGCGATGCGATGACCAAGATCGGGCTGGAATCGGCGCGCTCAGGGATAGCACATTCAATGGATGAAGCGCTGGAGGTGCTCGAACGCACCGGATTGCCGTCGATCATCCGCCCCAGCTTCACCATGGGCGGCACCGGCGGCGGGATTGCCTATAATCGCGACGAGTTCATGGCCATCGTCGCCGGCGGCCTCGATGCCTCGCCGACCACCGAGGTGTTGATCGAGGAATCACTGCTCGGTTGGAAAGAGTTCGAGATGGAGGTCGTGCGCGACCGCGCCGACAATGCCATCATCATCTGCTCAATCGAAAATATCGACCCGATGGGCGTGCATACTGGCGATTCGATCACCGTTGCGCCAGCGCTGACGCTGACTGACAAGGAATATCAGATCATGCGCAACGCGAGCATCGCTTGTCTGCGCGAAATCGGCGTTGAAACAGGTGGTTCGAACGTACAGTTCGCAGTCAATCCAAAGGATGGCCGCCTGATCGTGATCGAAATGAACCCGCGCGTTTCGCGTTCGTCGGCGCTGGCGTCGAAGGCCACTGGCTTTCCCATCGCCAAGGTCGCGGCGAAGCTGGCGGTGGGTTACACGCTCGACGAGATTACCAACGACATCACCGGCGCGACGCCTGCGTCGTTCGAGCCGACCATCGACTATGTCGTCACCAAAATCCCGCGTTTTGCCTTTGAAAAGTTCAAAGGTGCCGAGCCGCTCTTGTCCACCGCGATGAAGTCGGTCGGCGAGGTGATGGCAATTGGCCGGAACATCCATGAGAGCCTGCAAAAGGCGCTAAGGGGCCTCGAAACCGGGCTTTCGGGCTTCAATTATGTCGATGCGCTCAAGGGCGCGTCAAAGGACGAGCTGTCCGCCGAGCTGAGCCGTGCGACGCCCGACCGGCTGCTGGTCGCAGCACAGGCGCTGCGTGAAGGCATGAGCGTTGCGGAAATCCATGCGATTGCCAAGTTCGACCCGTGGTTTCTAGAGCGGCTTGAGGAAATCGTCGCCGAAGAAAACGCCATCAAGGCAAACGGCCTGCCCAACGGCCCCGAAGCACTTCGCCGTCTGAAAGCGATGGGCTTTTCCGACAAGCGCCTCGCGTTTCTGGCGGTCGAATCGCTCAATCTGCGCCCGGGCATGGAAACCGCCGTGCGCCATGGCTCGGGCATCGCGATGCAGGCCGCCCGCGCAATGGCTGGTGCGGTAACCGAGGACGAAGTTCGCGCGCTGCGCCACAAGCTTGGCGTACGTCCGGTGTTCAAACGCATCGACACCTGCGCCGCCGAATTCGAGGCAAAGACGCCTTATATGTATTCGACCTACGAAGCACCGAGCTTTGGGATGCCCGAATGCGAGAGCCAGCCCACGACCCGCGAGAAGATCGTCATTCTTGGCGGCGGGCCGAACCGGATCGGGCAGGGGATCGAATTCGACTATTGCTGCGTCCACGCCTGCTTTGCGCTGGCGGATGCGGGTTACGAGACCATCATGGTCAACTGCAACCCCGAGACCGTCTCGACCGATTATGACACCAGCGACCGGCTCTATTTCGAGCCACTCACCGCAGAGGATGTGCTCGAGATCCTGCATGTAGAGCAGCAGAACGGCACGCTGAAGGGCGTTATCGTTCAGTTCGGCGGGCAGACGCCGCTCAATCTGGCGAAGGCGCTGGAGAAAGCGGGCATACCGATCCTTGGCACCTCGCCCGACGCCATCGACTTGGCCGAAGATCGCGAGCGGTTTGCCGCGCTCATCAACAAGCTGAAACTCAAGCAGCCCGAAAACGGCATCGCGCGCAGCCGCGAAGAGGCTATCGCGGTCGCGGACAAGATTGGCTATCCCGTGCTGATGCGGCCGAGCTACGTCCTTGGCGGCCGCGCGATGGAAATTGTCGATACGCAGGTGCAGCTGGAAAATTACATCCAGACCGCAGTCATAGTCTCAGGCGACTCACCGGTGCTGATCGACAGCTATTTGCGGGATGCAATCGAGGTCGACGTTGATGCTCTTTGCGACGGCGACGATGTGGTAGTCGCTGGAATTCTTCAGCATATTGAAGAGGCTGGAGTGCACAGCGGAGACTCAGCCTGCACCATTCCACCTTATAGTCTGCCAGCCGACATCATCACCGAAATCCGCCGTCAGACCGAACTGCTAGCGCGCAATCTGAACGTGATTGGCCTGATGAACATCCAGTTCGCGGTCAAGGACGGCGAGGTTTACCTGATCGAAGTGAATCCGCGCGCATCGCGGACCGTGCCCTTCGTCGCCAAAGCCATCGGCGCACCCATCGCCAAGATCGCCGCGCGCGTCATGGCGGGTGAGAAGCTTAAGGATTTGCCGCCGATCAATCTCGACATCGACTATATCGCGGTCAAGGAAGCGGTGTTCCCGTTTGATCGCTTCCCCGGTGTCGACCCCGTGCTGTCGCCCGAAATGAAATCGACCGGCGAGGTCATGGGTATCGATAAGGATTTCGCCACCGCTTTCGCCAAAAGCCAGATCGGCGCACGCATGCCGCCACCCATGTCGGGCAAATTGTTCGTATCGGTCAAGGACAGCGACAAGCCAGTGATCGTGCCAGCGGTTCGCCAGGCCATCGAATGCGGCTTCACCGTATGCGCAACCGGCGGCACGGCCGATTATCTGCTCGCGCAGGGCATTGAGGTCGAACGAGTTAACAAGGTCGCGCAAGGCCGTCCCCACATCGTCGACAAGATCAAGGATGGCGAAATCCAGTTGATCTTTAACACCACCGAGGGTTGGCAGTCGTTGAAGGACAGCGAAGAAATCCGGCGCTCTGCGCTGGTGGGCAAGGTTTCGCAGTACACGACCGCCGCCGGAAGTGTCGCGGTGGCACAGGCGATTGCCTCGCTCCAGCAACGCCCGCTTGAAGTTCGGCCACTTCAGGACTATTATTAAGCTCAGCAGTATTCTCCCCGACAATTGAACTGCAGGCCGGATGAATGGTTACCCTTCCTCCGCCGGGGAAGTTTTTGTGACGAAGGGCAGCCAAAAATGGCGAGTTTTGAAAAATATCCGATGTTGGCCGAAGGCTATGAAAAGCTGACGACCGACCTGAAGCGCCTCCGCGACGAGCGCCCGATGATTGTCGAGGCAATCGAGGAAGCGCGCGCGCATGGCGATTTGTCGGAAAATGCCGAGTACCACGCTGCCAAGGAACGCCAGGGCCAGGTCGAGGCCGCGATTTCGGAAATCGAGGACAAGATCGGTCGCGCGCAGATTATCGATCCGACAACATTGTCCGGCGAAAAAATCGTGTTTGGCGCCACCGTGACCTTGATGGACGAGGACGACAAGCCCGTGCGCTATCAGCTTGTCGGAGAGACTGAAGCCGATGCCAAGGCAGGCCGGATTTCGTACAATTCGCCGCTTGGCCGCGCCCTGATCGGGCGCGTCGTCGATGATGAAGTAGAGGTTACGGTGCCGTCGGGCGACAAGTTCTACCTTGTGTCCAAGATCGAATTTATTTGAGCATGAGTCCGATAGAATGAACTTGAAGCAACACCGTAGTGCTGAGCCGGTCGAAGCACGCATCACGGTTTGCGCTGCCGCCGATAGTCGCCCTTCGACAGGCTCAGGGCTGCGGTTATGGTTTCAGATTCATTTTTCTGGGCTTTGACAGAATGAAGTTCCCACGCGGCCCGGTAACCAATGCGCTGGTCGTCATCAATCTGGTGATAGCATTCGTGTTGCTGGTGCCAGTGTGGTGGCAATATGCGGTGGTGTCCGGCGGATTGTTTCCGGTTCGTTTAAGCGGTGACAGCTCGGCCTTTGCGGACGTGGCTTTTTTGGTACCAGCATTTCTCACGCCGTTTACAGCGGCATTCCTGCATGGCGGAATTGCTCATGTCGTCTTGAACATGATCATGCTGATGTTGATTGGCAAGATGGTCGAACGGGTGCTGGGCAGTGGGCTGTATTTCGCGCTGTATTTTGTCGGCGCATATGCAGCGGCGGGAACCGAATGGCTAGCAGCAGCCATGCGATGGCCGATGTCGCTTGACGTCATGGCTCCCGCCATCGGCGCCAGCGGCGCGATTTCGGCGATAATCGGTGCTTATGTGCTGCTCTTCCCCAATCAGCAGCCAAAGCCCTGGGGGCCGATTCCCGCCAATATTGCCCGTCCATTGCATCTCACCATTGCGTGGGTGGGCCTAAACCTGGCTATCGGTTTTGTCGGGCCGGGATTGGGTATCGGCATCGCGATCTGGTCGCATATTGGCGGCTTTGTTGCAGGTCTGTTGCTGGCAAGGCCACTTTTGCTTTGGCGGTATCGGAAGGCTTAAGCGTCCGGCTGCAACAGCTTGTGCAGATGCACCACGACATATTTCATTTCGGCATCGTCAACCGTCCGCTGCGCTGCGCCGCGCCAGGCCTCTTCGGCGCTGGCATAATCGGGAAACATCCCGACTATGTCCAGCTTTTCAAGATCCGTGAACTCCAGCGTCTGGGGGTCCTTAACCCGGCCCCCGAACACCAGATGCAATTTTGCCTTGCTCAAACTTTTGCCCCTTAATTCTTCTTTTTGGCCTCCGTCGCGGCGGCCTCGCCGGCGGCCTTTACCGCGAGAGCGGCCTTGCTGACAAGGTCGCGAAACTGGTCGCGGACGGCATCGGCGTTAAGACCCAGATTATCGACTTGTTCCTTACCGGCTGCCTTCGCGGCTTTTGCCATTTCCTTGGCTTTCTTGTTCAGTTTTTTCCCCGTCTTGCCCATCACCTTCTTTTCACGCTCAGTCGTGGGCAGCAGAGCCCCAATGATTGCGCCAATCGCGATGCCGCCAAGGACAATTGCCAGCGGGTTTTTGTCGATGCCATCATTCGTTTTGATCGCGACATTATTCACGACATCCCGCGATTGCTGAACGCCGCGCGCAGCCGCTTCGCGGCCTTTGCCATAAGCTTCAGCAGCCTTTTCGCGGGCCACGGCGCTGGTTTGCGTGGTTTTTGTCTTTGCAGTTTTGGTTGCGGTTTTGATGCTGTCGCCAATCTTGCTCATATTTGGTTCCTGTTTCAATCGCCATCGGGCGTGCTGGGGGTTTTACTCTTACGAAGCTTTGAAATCCAATTCGAAATAGGTCGCCTCGCCACAAACAGAAGCGCTCCGATCCCGACTACGCCGATCGCCGGCGCGTTTTTTTTTGCCATCCGCGCCACATCTTCCGCGGCCTCAACTGCGCTCGCCGTTTTTCGCTCAACAAAGCGGCGCAATTGATTTCGCGGATTGAGCACATCCTGTGCAACCTCAACGCTGCCTTTCAACTTGCGCCGTAAGTTCCGTCTCTCGGCGTCGGACAAGATCACATTTTTCCGGTCGGTCACCACCGGCTCTTTAGGTAATATCGTCGTCATTTCGTTGAATCTCCGGAAAGTAAACTTTCCTCATCCACTTTCGTGCCTGCAAGCCAAAAATTGCACCGATAAGCGCAAAGCTGAGCGTGACAACCAGGGTAGCGCCCAATGGTCCAATCAATGGCGACAAAGTGAGCACTAAGCCCATCACCAGCGCAATGGACGCTCCGGCAAAGGCAAAGGCGGCAACGGCACCATAGCGGAACGCCCATCGAAAAACATGGCGGGTGTAATCGAGCCGCGATCGGTAATGCCGGATTTCAGCCTGAACCAGCGCACGCACGTCCGCCATTACCAGCGAAACCTGTTCGCTCGCCGATGTTTCGGCGGACGCAGGACTGTCGTCAAGCGTACCGGGTTGATGCTCTTCGATCTTCATCGCACCCGCTTATCGGCCAACGGCATTATTTTGCAATGCCGCCGTTGTTCGAAATTCAGGCGTCTTTTCCGCCCGAGCGTACCAAACGCGCAAGCACGAAGCCGATGGCTGCTGCAGCGCCAATGGCAACCGCCGGGCTTTTGCGCACGAACTGGCGGGCGTCTTCGGCGAGTGCATCGACATCCTTGGCGTCCATCTTGCCAGCAAAGCCCTCGACCATTTCAGCAGCGCTGCGGGCGTAATCGCCATATTGTTTGCCGACATTTTCGTCGATCGTCGCGGCACTATCGCGAATCAGCTTGCCGATGCTGCCAACAGCTTCGGTTGCGCGGTCCTTACCTTTTTCGGCGGCGGCGCGCGCACCGTCGGTAGCTTTTGCTTTAAAATCGCTCATATCTGCTTTGACCTTCGCTTTTACGTCTTCGGTCTTGCCCTTGGGCGGCTCCGCCACGGCGACTGCTTGCGGCGTCGGACCATCTGTGTTCACCGGCGCCGGTTTCACCGTAGCAGCTTTTTTTGGTGTAGCTTTCGGTTTTGCCGCAGCCTTGGGCGCTGCCGCTGGATTTTCGGGATCGGCCATTTGGAAACTCCTTGAGATTGAAGGTTTGCGCTTAACTGCTAGCGATATTGGTACTACAGGTGACTTAGTCAACTATAGCACCATAATTTTTCGCTTGGAATGTATATGTATGCAGGTCGTTGCCAATTCCCTGACAGAACGGTAGACGCGCGGTCATTGTTCCCCTGACCTACCGGAGCCACCAATGACTGCCATCATCGACATTCACGCGCGCGAAATTCTCGACAGCCGGGGCAATCCAACGGTCGAGGTTGACGTGTTGCTGGAGGATGGCAGCTTCGGGCGTGCAGCGGTTCCTTCTGGCGCTTCTACCGGTGCCTATGAAGCTGTGGAAAAACGTGATGGCGACAAGTCACGTTATCTGGGCAAGGGCGTGTTGCAGGCGGTTGCTGCGGTAAATGGGGACATCAGGGAAGCCTTGATCGACCTGGACGCCGAGGATCAGGAAGATGTCGATCAGGTGATGATCGATCTGGACGGCACCGATAACAAATCCAGTCTGGGCGCCAACGCGATACTGGGCGTCAGCCTTGCCGTCGCGAAGGCTGCTGCCGACGCGCGGGGTTTGCCGCTGTATCGCTACGTCGGCGGGGTAAGCGCGCATGTGTTGCCGGTGCCGATGATGAACATTATCAACGGCGGCGAGCATGCTGACAACCCTATCGATTTCCAGGAATTCATGGTGATGCCGGTTGGTGCGGATTCGCTGGCCGAAGCCGTGCGTTGGGGTTCGGAAATTTTTCATACCTTAAAAAAGGGCCTTCACGAAAAAGGCCTGGCCACGGCGGTGGGCGATGAGGGAGGTTTTGCACCTAATCTCGCATCCACCCGTGACGCGCTCGACTTCATCATGGCGTCTATTGAAAAAGCCGGGTTCAAGGTTGGCGACGAGGTCGTACTGGCGCTGGATTGCGCTGCGACCGAATTTTTCAAAAATGGCAAATACGAGATTTCGGGCGAGGGGCTGTCGCTTACCCCGCACGAAATGGCCGATTATCTGGCGGCTCTGTGCAAGGATTATCCTATTCGCTCAATCGAGGATGGAATGAGCGAGGATGATTTCGAGGGCTGGAAGGCAATCACCGACAAAATCGGCCATGAAGTGCAGTTGGTTGGCGACGACCTTTTCGTGACCAACCCGGAGCGGTTGTCGATGGGGATCGGCAAGGGGCTGGCCAACTCGCTGCTGGTCAAGGTCAACCAGATCGGCACGCTGACCGAGACGCTTGCCGCTGTCTCAATGGCGCACCGCGCGTCTTATACTGCGGTTATGTCGCATCGGTCTGGCGAAACCGAAGATGCCACCATCGCCGATCTCGCGGTTGCAACTAATTGCGGGCAGATCAAAACCGGAAGCCTTGCGCGGTCCGACCGGTTGGCGAAATACAACCAGCTGATCCGCATCGAGGAAGAATTGGGCAGTGCGGCAATTTATGCCGGACGCTCAATTTTTAGATAACACCGCAGCCCTGAGCCTGTCGAAGGGCGCTTGGCAGGTGTAGCGCCGACTCGAGAGGCGTGCTTCGATAGGCTCAGCGCTGCGGTATTTGTTGCAAACAGTTGTCTTGTCGGTGCATCGCGAATATGAATCTGTTCCCATGGCGCGCGGCAAGAAAAATCCCCAATATATGAAATCGGTGATCGGGCCCGGCTTGGCACTTGTCGCCTTGCTGGGAATTGCATCCTATGCGCTGCTTGGGCCGACGGGTATTATCGCCTGGACCGACTACCGCGCGGCGCTGTCCGAACGAAAGGTTGAACTCGCCAAATTGCAAAAGGAACGCGATGCACTTCGCAACCGTCAGCTTTTGCTCGACCGCGACAATGTAGACCCCGACCTCGCGGGGGAGCTTATGCGCAAGGAACTGAACGTGGTTGCGCCTGACGAGGTGGTTGTTCCCCTGAAATGAATAAGTGTAATGAATAGCTATGCAGGCTTTTCGTAACGGAAAAGCGCTTTTCATCCATCCGCATTTTGACTAGGCGGCAGATAACAGACCGAAGAGGATGACCGCCTTGGCAAAAGCCCCCGCAAAGAAAGCCGCGCCGAAAAAAGCAAGCGTAAGCGAGGACGCAGCACGCGCCAATCGCGAACGGCCGCGGGAGCCGGTGCCGTACAAAGCAACCAAGGAAGAGTTGCTGGAATTTTACCGGCAAATGCTGCTGATACGCCGTTTCGAAGAGAAGGCCGGACAACTTTATGGCCTCGGGCTAATCGGTGGGTTCTGCCATCTGTATATAGGTCAGGAGGCCGTGGCTATCGGACTTCAATCCGCGCTGACGCCGGGCAAGGACAGCGTCATCACCGGATATCGCGACCATGGACATATGCTTGCCTACGGCATCGATCCCAACGTCATCATGGCGGAGCTTACGGGCCGCGCAGCCGGGATATCGAAAGGCAAAGGCGGGTCGATGCACATGTTTTCGACCGAGCATAAATTCTACGGCGGCCACGGCATCGTCGGCGCTCAGGTGAGCCTTGGGGCGGGCCTTGCTTTCGGGCATAAATATTCGAACGATGGCGGCGTCTGCCTTGCCTATTTCGGCGACGGGGCGGCGAACCAGGGACAGGTGTACGAAGCCTTCAACATGGCCGAGCTGTGGAAACTGCCGATCATTTTCGTAATCGAGAACAACCAATATGCGATGGGCACCAGCGTTAATCGCGCATCGTCGGAAGACCAGCTCTACCGGCGCGGTGAAAGCTTCCGCATCCCAGGTATTCAGGTTGATGGCATGGACGTGCTCGCCGTACGCGGTGCGGCCGAAGTCGCGCTCGAATGGGTGCGCGGCGGCAAGGGCCCGGTCTTGCTCGAGATGAAAACCTATCGCTATCGCGGGCATTCGATGTCCGACCCGGCCAAATATCGGAGCCGCGATGAAGTGCAGTCGGTGCGCGAAAACAGTGATCCGATCGAGGGCTGCAAGGAATATCTGGCGGAAATGGGCGTCGGCGAGGACCAGCTGAAATTGCTCGAAAAGGAAATCCGGACAATTGTGAACGGAGCGGCAGACTTTGCTGAAAGTTCGCCGGAACCAGAGCCCAGCGAACTCTATACCGACGTGCTGGTGGAGCAATATTGATGGCGATCGAACTCAAAATGCCTGCACTGTCGCCGACCATGGAAGAAGGCACGCTCGCCAAATGGCTGGTGAAAGAAGGCGATAGCGTCAAGTCGGGTGATATCCTTGCCGAAATCGAAACCGACAAGGCGACGATGGAGTTCGAGGCGGTCGATGAGGGCGTCATTTCGTCGATTACCGTGCCAGAAGGTACCGATGGCGTGAAAGTCGGAACGGTGATTGCCTTGATAGCAGGCGAGGGCGAAGACGCCGGCGATGCGGCTCCTGTTCCTGCGCCGCCGCCTGCAACCCAGCCCGATATGCAGGCCGAACCCGTTGCAGCAGCTCCTCCGCCGTCAACTCCCGTTCTGGCAAAACCTGAGATAAGCGGTCCCGCGATCTCGGAAGGTACGGCTATGACATCGCTCACGCTGCGCGAAGCCTTGCGCGACGCGATGGCCGAAGAAATGCGCCGCGACGAACGCGTGTTCGTGATGGGCGAGGAAGTCGCCGAATATCAGGGCGCTTACAAGGTCACCCAAGGCCTGCTCGCGGAGTTCGGACCTCAACGTGTTATCGACACACCGATCACCGAATATGGCTTTGCGGGAATCGGTACGGGCGCGGCGATGGGCGGGCTTCGTCCGGTTATCGAGTTCATGACATTCAACTTTGCGATGCAAGCCATCGACCACATCGTCAATTCGGCAGCGAAGACGAATTATATGTCTGGTGGACAGATGCGCTGCCCCATCGTCTTCCGCGGTCCCAATGGCGCGGCGGCGCGCGTTGGTGCCCAGCACAGCCAGAATTATGCGCCTTGGTATGCCAGCGTTCCCGGCTTGATTGTGATTTGCCCTTATGATGCGGCGGATGCGAAGGGTTTACTGAAAGCAGCGATCCGGTGTGAAGATCCCGTGGTATTCCTGGAAAACGAATTGTTGTATGGCCGCACGCTCGAAGTCCCGGCGCTGGACGACCATGTCCTGCCCATTGGCAAGGCGCGGATCATGCGCGAAGGTAGCGATGTCACGATCGTCAGCTACTCCATCGGCGTCGGCATGGCGCTCGAAGCTGCCGAAAAGCTGGCAGGCGAGGGAATCAATGTGGAAGTGATCGACCTGCGCACGATCCGTCCGCTCGACAAGGCGACGGTGCTCGCGAGTCTTGCCAAAACCAACCGGCTGGTCATTGCGGAAGAAGGCTGGCCGACATGCTCGGTCGGCAGCGAAATAATCGCGATCTGCATGGAGGAAGGCTTCGATGACCTCGACGCGCCGGTTATTCGGGTAACGAACGAGGATGTGCCGATGCCCTATGCCGCCAATCTGGAGAAAGCGGCGCTGGTTAATGCGGACAAAATTGTTGCTAAGATTAAAAACATGTTAATTCTTTAATTAATCGGTGAGCGTTCTGTCAGCAACTATTGACCGTTGCACCATTAGTATTGGTAATATTGAAGTTTTGTCTGCTTCGAACAACATAAGCAGCTTCGTAACGCACGCGTCGGTTTAATGGTATGCTTCCAGGAAAATTCGGAGTGATTAACGGCTGATAGTTATAAACAACTTCGACAAACATCAGCGCGGTGCCTGGA
>CALRMO020000026.1:0-21848 GCA_943369235.1 Sphingomonas paucimobilis | reverse complement strand
CGTTCAGTCGGAATATCCCGCCGTGACCATCCCCGTTCAAAATCATGTTAGTTTTCGCCACACGAACGAGCCTGGGCGATATGTCGGTACCAAAAAGCCGCTGCCGAATTAAACTAACTTCTCGATGTTTTGCTGCGGGGCTGCGATCTGATTGCATCACTCTGTTGCGAACAAATCGGAGAGCGGAAATCAAAAAACCGCCGCTACCGCATGCGGGGTCAAAAATAATGTCGCGCTCATTAGGATTCACCGCTGCTACCATCATTTCGACGACAAGCCGATTTGTGAAAAATTGGCCCCTCGCGCCTTTTAGGTGCGAAGACACATAAACTTCGAAAGCAGTGCCAATGACGTCGTAAACCTGCTCTGAATCATCTTCAGACAGAAAACGGAATATTTGCAGTTCGCTGACTATTACGGAAAGATTTTCGTCACCAATCGAAATGACATCTGCAGCACTAAATACGTCTGGATGATCGGTCGCAACTCGCGAAAAAAGTGCTCTAACACGATTCGATGATTGCCGCCGTCCCGCTTCAGAATTTAATTCCTCCGGTGTGCAACGAAATTCGCAGAATTCGCCTTCGTTTTGCTCGTCTCGGTATTTCGCTAAAATGATTTTCACCATATCCAAAGCAATATCTTCAGAGTCCATACCCATCCGGTAGACAATGTTATGACACCGTTGGAAAACCTGCTTTAGTTCGCGAGGAGGCCTTAAATCGGATTTTGTGTAATGACCTACAGATTCCCATAGCTCGCGGCTTCTTGGGATGTTCGTCCATTGTTGCAGTGAGGCAACCGGGGCGGTAACATGCCGATAATAAGCGGGGGAGCTTCCATTAAACCATACCCCACCCGAAGCGGCGGATGCAAAAACATACGAAGCAAGTTGACCGTAGCCCGACTGAACATTGGGCGCTTTCGTTTCGACAATTATGTGTATCTGGCCTTGATCTCGGCCCGTAGCGGCTTCTGCGCTATGATAAATAACGATGTCGGCAAATTTGGTTTCACTACCTATGTCGATCGGGCAATTGAGCCCGATATGATCAGGAGGGTAATTGTATTCTTCGATGAGAACGCGTGCGTAGTATTGGCGCACACGTTCCTCCAATGTATCGTTTCGCCGAACGTCAGGGTTTAAGACGTCGATGATTTTTCCGTTCGCATCAAGCCTGATTGGCAGATCTCGAATGAGATCCGCGGGCGTTCTTTGATCAGCGGTTGTGGACATTGGATTCTCCAACGAATCTATCGTCGATGGTCGCCTGCTGGGCAATTTGATCGCGCGTAGCGACTAGCAAGCTTTCTATCACTTTTAACACTATTATTCCCATCTGATGAGTTTCGTTTTTACTAATTGGTTCGCCTTGCCTGGGCACTTCGTTAAGGTATTCATGCTTAACCAAATGATCGCGCAACGTCAGTTTAGTGCGCCCTATTGCGCGGCCTGTTTTCAAAAACCTCGAGAAAGTCATGATATTCAGACCGAGCTCGCGCGACGTGACGGCAAGCGAAGCTCGTCGATCCGTGTTGTAGCGGTTCGCCGCTTCTAAGAGTTCTGCATCTGTCGGTACCGCAGGCATGACCATATCATATATATCACTTTAAAAAACACAAGTGATATAAATGATAGATGGCTAATGATCCAGATTTCGAGACTGCTCAGGAAGAGAATTCAGGGGACATTCGGGGGCCCCAATACTGAAAAGTTTGCCGTTGCCGTCCCCTCAATCCTTACCCGCCCGCAACTCTGCGGCGGGGATGCGGACCACCTTGCCGTCGCGAACCACCACAATAGCCGTATCGGTCTGGATTGCTGTCTTGCGCGCGAGCGCGGCTGCGCGCCGCATCGCTGCCATCGACCCGCGCAAATCGGGGTTCTTGGCTTCCGAGATATCTTTCTGATTCATCAAAGGCGCAATAACCCTTCGACAGGCTCAGGGCGACCGGTTTTCGCGTCTGACTTAGTGTCTTCGTGCCTTTGTGTGATCCATTCGAACTAAGCGAGTTAGGCGGGTGCCCCTCCACCAGCTGCGCTGGTCCCCCTCCCCGTGCCGGGGAGGTTTACTCCTCCCCATCCGCAACGCCGCAATAAACGCCTCTTGCGGAATGCTCACATTCCCATATTGACCTCTGGTCGCCTATTGGCCCCCCTCATCCGCGAGAGAATATGGTCTACTCTTCTCCCATACGGAGCGCTGCGATGAAAGCTTCCTGAGGGATCGAGACGTTGCCATATTCTCTCATTCTAGCCTTCCCCTTCTTCTGCTTTTCCAGCAGCTTCTTCTTGCGCGATATGTCGCCGCCATAGCATTTCGCGGTCACGTCCTTGCGCATCGCGGCGATGGTTTCGCGGGCGATGACTTTGCCGCCGATCGCGGCCTGGATGGGGATCTTGAACAGGTGGCGGGGGATCAGGTCTTTCAGGCGCTCGCACATGCCGCGGCCTCTGGCCTCTGCGGTGCCGCGGTGGACGATCATGCTCAGCGCGTCGACGGGGTCGCCGTTGACGAGGATGCTCATCTTCACAAGGTCACCTTCACGATGCCCGATCTGGTGGTAATCGAACGACGCGTAACCCCTTGAAATACTTTTCAAACGGTCATAAAAATCGAACACCACCTCGTTCAAGGGCAGTTCGTAGACGAGCTGCGCGCGGCCGCCCACATAGGTCAGCTGTTTCTGCACGCCGCGCCGGTCCTGGCAGAGTTTCAATATGCTGCCCAGATATTCGTCGGGGCAGTAAATCGTCGCCTCGATCCACGGCTCCTGAATTTCCGCGATGCGGTTGATGTCGGGCATGTCGGCGGGGTTGTGCAGCTCCATGCTGCGCGCATCCTCGGTCTTGCTTCGGCTCAATTCCAGCTTGTAGACAACCGACGGCGCGGTGGTGATGAGGTCCAGGTCGAACTCGCGGGTCAGGCGTTCCTGGATGATTTCGAGGTGGAGCAGCCCAAGGAAACCGCAGCGGAAGCCGAAGCCCAATGCCGCGCTGCTCTCGGTCTCGAAGGAGAATGAGGCGTCGTTGAGGCGAAGTTTGCTGATGCTTTCGCGCAGTTTTTCGAAGTCCGCGGCGTCGGTGGGGAACAGGCCGCAGAACACCACGGGCTGCACTTCCTTGAAACCGGGGAGCGGTTCGGCGGCGGGGCGCTTGGCGTCGGTGATGGTGTCGCCGACGCGGGTTTGCGCGACTTCCTTGATCTGCGCGGTGATGATGCCGACTTCGCCCGCCGCGATTTCGGTCAGGATCTCAAGCTTGGGCCGCATGCAGCCGACGCGGTCGACCAGATGTTTGGTGCCGGCGGCCATGAACTGGATTTCCTGGCCCTTCTTGATGACGCCATCGATGACTCGGATCAGGATGACGACGCCGAGATAGGGGTCGTACCATGAATCGACGAGCATGGCCTTGAGCGGCGCGTTGCGGTCGCCCTTTGGCGGCGGGATTCGGGTGACAATGGCCTCGAGCACCTCGGCGATGCCGATACCCGATTTGGCGCTGGTGAGGACGGCGTTGTCGGCGGGCAGGCCGATGATTTCCTCGATCTCGGCCTTGACCTTGTCAACCTCGGCGGCGGGCAAGTCGATCTTGTTGATGACGGGGACGATTTCGTGGTCGTGCTCGATCGACTGGTAGACATTGGCGAGCGTTTGCGCCTCGACCCCTTGCGCCGCGTCCACCACGAGCAACGCGCCTTCGCACGCGGCGAGGCTGCGCGAGACTTCATAGGCGAAGTCGACATGCCCCGGCGTGTCCATCAGGTTCAGCTCATACAGCAGGCCGTCGTTCGCGGTATAGGCAAGCCGTACGGTCTGCGCCTTGATGGTGATGCCGCGTTCTTTCTCGATCTCCATATTGTCGAGCACCTGCCCCTGCCCCGACATCTCGCGGTCGGAAAGCCCGCCGGTCTGCTGGATCAGCCGGTCGGCGAGCGTCGATTTGCCATGGTCGATATGCGCGATGATGGAGAAGTTACGGATACGCGAGAGTTCGGTCATGCCGCGCCCCTAGCAGGGCTGCCCTGCCCCATCAAGCATGGCTGAATTGCTGTAGCGTTGCGGCCCACCCAGAGGCGCAGCGGAGCGCGGCGCAGGACGCCACCGGGTAGTCAGGCAAGCCCGCCCCAATCAGCGCGCCGGCCGTGACGCCATCACGCGCCCGTGCTTGCCCCGCCGTGCATCTGCGCGCCGCGACCTTTGCGATAGACGGCAATCTCGTCCCAATCCTGCGGCCCGTACAATGTCTCCCACGCCGCGCGTTTGGCGGGATCGTCGGCAAATTTGGCGGCCTCCTCCAGCTCAATCCTGACTCCGAGCACATCGAGCTTGCGCAGGATTTCGGCCTTGGCTTCTTCCTCGGTTGCGCGCCCGAGATATTTGGCCTTCCACTCCGCCTCCCATTCCTTGCGCAACTGCTTCAGCCGCGCCGCATCGCTTATGCTGCCTGCGCCCCGGCCCTGCATCAGGCCGCCCATGACGCCGAATTTCTCCGGCATATTGTGCGCGACCAGCCACATCATCAGACCATGGTTGAACTTGCGCCGTTCGCCGATCAGCTCGCCATCCTTGTAGATATATTCGGGCACGCCGTTGATCGCTTGATCGACCAATATGTCGAGCACCCTGGGCGTGCCGAAATCGAGCGCGCGCAGCCACGCGGCGGCAAAGCTCGCACCCTTTTCATGACAGCGCAAATGGTAAAAGGAACCCTCCAGCTTGCCAGCCGCTTTCGCAGCCAGCCGCACCCGCCCGGTTTCGGCAAGCACGCGGATAAACACCCGCTGCTTCATCGGCGTCGCCGAATTCTCCCCGCCGCGCAGGATAACGGGATCGAATTCAAGCGCGGGCGGAAGCGTGATGTCGCCCGGCGTCCAGGTCCAGTCTTTTGCGTCGGGCAGCGGTGGGAGAATTTCGATTGCCCTGTCCGCGGTTTTGCGACGGTGGACGGGCTTGTCCGCCGGTTTATCCGCCGAAGCTTTCGCGGAGGTGGAAGCTTTAGCGGAGGCGGGCTTGTCCGCCGTAGCTTTCGCGGAGGCGGGAGCGGGTGAAGGAGAGCGAGATGTCGTCATGCGACTCGCAATAACCTATATGGTTATTTGTAGGAAAGCGCTTAGTTAATTTGATTATGCGGCAAGAAGCAATTCTATCCGCTGACATTCCTGGTCAAAGTCAAAGCAGAGCTGCGCGCGCACATCTTCGTCGGTTATCCAGCTTGCAACATTGGGAAACAAAATGCGGTTATAGTTGAGCGTCTCCGCATCCCAAGCCAGCTTGACCAAATTCGCGCGAGCCTCTGCCAATAAAGCAAGGCACTCGCCCCGCATTTCATCGGAATCGAATAATGGCTTATCAGGGTCGTGCGGCACCTCGCCAAAATCAAAGCCTGTTTGCTCGTGTGCCATCTGGCATCCGTAACGAACGTAAAGGCCAAAGCAAAGTAGAAACCACAAAAATTTGTGGTCGGATTTTTGCATTTGAATGCGACCGAGCTTACCCATAGTCGCTAACCCATTCAGAATTGTGTGTATTAGAACAAAACATGTCTTGCGCGATAAATTTTGGCGTTGCAGTAAGACAAAATCCGTCAATAGGAGTAAGTTGTTGGAGCACAGTTCGTCTTTTGAGTTACTCTGCAGATCGGTGAATCTGACGGTGCCTGAAGCATTCGAAAGACTCGGTCTCAAGCAGATCGAGCTTCAAAATCTTTTACGGTGTGAAAAAGTTCCAGTCGCCATCCAGAATGCGCTTCAAGTTGAGGCGATGTTTCCGGACATACCCAAATTTGCACCGATCTCATCAGGGCGTGTTGCCCTGGGACTGAAAAGTGTGTCGCTTTTTTCCGGTGCAGGTGGATTGGACATTGGCCTTGAGCAAGCTGGGTTTGAAACACTTTTTGCTAACGAAATAGAGACGTATGCAGCTGAATCGCTCCGTCAGAACAAAAGCATCAGCGCATTGTCAGAACGCGAGTTTGACCATTGGTTCGAGCAAACAGTGGCCTCACAACGATGCTATCGAAAAGCTGCTCTAACAGAACTGCAACATCTGAAAGAACGATTGAGAATTACGAGGAATTCAAAGTTCCGCCCTCTCGCCAAAACCGTCGTTAGTGAGGCGGACGTTCGAAGCATATCTAGTGACGATATATTTGCAGCCACCGGCACTAAACCGGGAGAAGTCGATTTGATCGCTGGCGGTCCGCCGTGCCAGCCATTTAGTCGGGCAGGCAAACGAGAGGTAGTCGAATGCGAAAAAGGGCAACTTTTCATGGAATTTGTTCGACTAGTGGAGGGTGTCAAGCCGCGCTGGTTCCTTTTTGAAAATGTAAAAGGGTTGATTTTGCACGACGCAGACATTGCCAGTTGCCGATGTTCGATTTGTGGAGCCGAAAACCTGCTGAAGTTTGAAATGCGAGAAGTTGTTAGAAATAATGATGCAATAGGTCAGTTTTGTACCAAGTGCGGAAATTTTGGATCGCAGAGAATAGTGTGGCATAAAAAGCGAGGCGGGTCGCTCGACATAATTAAGGCCGAATTCGAACGAATTGGTTACCGGTGCCATAGCAAGGTTCTAAATGCGGCAGATTTTGGTGCGCCACAATCACGTGAAAGAATTTTTATAGTTGGTTCGCGAGATGGTGAGCCGTTCACTTGGCCCGAGGAAACGCATACTGATCCGAAAATCCCTGTCCCTTCTGCTTTTCCTTTATTTGGACCATTTGAAAAGCTATTGCCGTGGACTACCACAAAGGAAGCTCTGTTTGCTAACGGCCACTGGCGATACGGCGAACTCGACGATTCAAAAGCCGTTCTTTGGGTCAAGAATATCGTGAGGCCGCATGACGAACCCGTTACATGGTCGCTGAACCGTATTGCGCCGACCGTTGGGGCGCATCAATCGGCGAAACTCGCAATAGCACCGTTCGGAGTACCCGAAGAGCAGTTAATTCGCCAACAATGGCACGTGCTTGGTCGACGACAAGGTGATACACCTCCGGTTTTCGTTGATCATGAATATCTGACTGATGCAGAATTGCTTGCGCTGCAGACTTTTCCCCGATCATGGTATTTGCATGGCACACGGATGGAGCGAGCTTTTCAAATTGGAAATGCCGTGCCGCCAGTGCTCGCAAAAGCTGTCGGTCAAGCAATTACCAACGCTATGGGAATAAGTTCAAAGTTGCATTTGGACCCGAAAGTTCAGTCCAGTGGACAATAGTACTTTACCCGTTTTCGATGCTGAACAATTTCTGCGGGCTCGCATTTTTTTAGCTACCCGAGTAGCTGATATGATGGGACGCAAATTGGAAGAAGGTGATTGGGCGGAAGTTTATTGTGCCGCCAAAAATATTCCAATCACTGGCTGGAGCAATACCGATATTGATGTGATGCATGGACATTTAGGCGTCGAACAGAAGGCTATGTGCCGCCGGTCTTCCCAGCCAATCAAAGATTCATGTGGGACCATGATAATGCATCCAGCGGGGACGCGCGCAATTAGAATCCCGAATGAGCAAGATCCCACTGTTGCTGCGAGGGACATTTTGCGACAGTATGGAGAACTAATTGCCCGTCGTCGTGCATTAGTGGATGTTGTGAATAGATTTCATAACAATGTGTTAAACCGTGGACAGGCAATAGTTGAGTTACAAGAACGAATTCCGGGAATGAGCCGCGCAAGTGCGGAAAATAGAATACCTGCATACTCAATGAATTTAACCAACGGATTGCTAAACCCTGACCTGCGTGTGGGATGGCTGCTATGGCAAGATTCCCTACGAGAGTTTTTATATTTTGAAGAGGCAATGATTTCCCCGGATCCACAAGCATATTATGCGCGCTGGAACACGCGCCCCAGTAGCGGATCTAGAATAGGAAGTCGGAATCTATGGGTTTACAGCGTTGCAAATGACGAAAAACATTTTTCGATCACCACCGAGGCAGGGGCAAAAATTCAACCATATTTTAAGGTTCCTGGTCCGACAGACCCCAACTTGTATCATTTTGTTGTACAAGGGGAAGAAGTTGACGGTGGATTGATAAGAGTTTGGCTTACACCAACGACTGCAGGTTTACTTAAGTCGGCGCTAGGAAACTTAGACCCTTTAAATATTGCCAGAGCAATTGAAACCATTCGCATTGAAGAACAAAAGCATGCGGAGGCGGGACAAACGTTTGAGCCTTTAGCGGTAGAAGTTTTGGTGCCTGCGGGCGCCTATGCCCATCTGAAAACTACATTTGATGGGATAAGTGATGAGCATAATTTTAAGCGACTAGCTGGATCTTTAACCGATTGATGCTTAATTTTTTCGACAAACCATTAATTACAATGGTGTTTCGATATGGCGTGCGCTACAGAGCACTTGCAATGTAGGACATTCGTTGCACCCCTCTTGACCCAAACCCCCTCCCCGCCTATATCCCTCCCAACATCCTCCTCGTCGGGAATGGCCTTGTCGTCGCGCAACTTGGCTAACGCATTGATGGGATGGATTTTCACATACGCGAAACGGCTGCACGGCAGGACCCGAATCAGAACTGATCGGGAGCCCATCGCCATGCGGCCTTTTTCTGTCTGTGATGCACCCTTGCGCCTGACATTTCTAATCGAGGCATCTGACCCTTATGGCATCCCGTACCGCTCCTGCGTCGCTTTCACGTCAAAAACGTATTCGCAAAATTTTCGGTAACATCCACGAAGTTATCGACATGCCGAACCTCATTGAGGTTCAGCGCGAAAGCTATGAGCAGTTCCTGCGCTCCGATCCTTCCATTGGCTATGTATCGGGCCTCGAAAAGACGCTGCGCAGCGTGTTTCCGGTCAAGGATTTTGCCGGAACCTCGGAACTCGACTTCGTCCATTACGAACTCGAAGACCCCAAATATGACGTTGAAGAGTGCCGTCAGCGCGGGATTACCTATGCCGCGCAGATGAAGGTTACGCTTCGCCTGATCGTGTTCGAGGTTGACCCCGACACCGAAGCGCGTTCGGTTTTGGATATCAAGGAGCAGGACGTCTACATGGGCGACATGCCGCTCATGACTCACAACGGCACCTTCTTCATCAACGGCACAGAGCGCGTTATCGTCTCGCAGATGCACCGTTCGCCGGGCGTATTGTTCGACCATGACCGCGGCAAGACGCACAGCAGCGGCAAATATCTCTTTGCCGCGCGCGTCATCCCGTATCGCGGTTCGTGGCTGGATTTCGAATTCGACGCCAAGGACATCGTCAACGTCCGCATCGACCGCAAGCGCAAGCTGCCGGTTTCGACGCTGCTTTATGGTCTGGGCATGAATGACGAGCAGATCCTCAACCATTTCTACGACACCGTCACCTTCCAGCGTGGCAAGGGCGGATGGATCATCCCCTTCAACGCCGAGCAATGGCGCGCGTCGAAGCCGATGTTCGATATCGTCGATGCGAAATCGGGCGAGGTTATCTTCCCTGCCGGCACCAAGGTCACGCCGCGCGCCGCCAACAAGGCAGTCAAGGACGGCCTGACCGAATTGCTGATCCCGACCGAGGAAATCTTCGGCCGCTATTCGGCTTATGAGCTGATCGACGAAAAGACCGGACGAATTTATGTCGAGGCTGGCGATGAAATCACCGCCGAAAATCTGGAAGCGCTCGACAAGGCCGGGATTGACGCGATCGAATTGCTCGACATCGACCATGTCATCACCGGCGCGTGGATCCGCAATACGCTGAAGGCGGACAAGGCCGAGAACCGCGACATGGGCCTCGACGCGATCTATCGCGTGATGCGCCCAGGCGAGCCGCCAACGCGCGAAACCGCCGAAGCCTTGTTCGCTGGCCTGTTCTTCGATCCCGAGCGTTACGACCTTTCCGCAGTTGGCCGCGTCAAGCTGAACATGCGTCTGGGCCTCGATGCCGCAGACGATCACACCACCTTGCGCAACGAGGATATCCTCGCAGTCGTCAAGGAGCTGGTGAACCTGAAGGACGGCAAAGGCGAAATCGACGATATCGACAATCTCGGCAACCGCCGCGTGCGTTCGGTCGGTGAATTGCTGGAAAACCAGTATCGCGTCGGGCTGCTCCGCATGGAGCGCGCCGTGAAGGAGCGTATGTCTTCGGTCGATGTGTCGACCGTGATGCCCAACGACCTGATCAACGCCAAGCCAGCGGTTGCCGCAGTGCGTGAATTCTTCGGCTCGTCGCAGCTGTCGCAGTTCATGGACCAGACCAACCCGCTTTCGGAAGTCACCCACAAGCGCCGCGTGTCGGCGCTTGGACCGGGCGGTCTCACCCGCGAGCGCGCAGGTTTCGAAGTCCGCGACGTTCATCCGACGCACTACGGCCGCATCTGCCCGATTGAAACGCCGGAAGGCCCGAACATCGGCCTGATCAACTCGCTGGCGAGCTTTAGCCGCGTCAACAAATATGGCTTCATCGAAACGCCCTACCGCAAGGTCATCGACAACAAGGTCACCGACGACGTGGTCTATTTGTCGGCGATGGAAGAGCAAAAGAACACGATTGCGCAGGCGAACGCCGAACTCAACGCCGACGGCAGTTTTGCCGAAGACCTGATTTCGTCGCGCGAGTCCGGCGAATTCCTGATGGCTCCGCGCGATCAGGTGACGTTGATGGACGTTTCGCCCAAACAGTTGGTTTCGGTTGCAGCCTCGCTCATTCCGTTCCTGGAAAATGATGACGCCAACCGCGCGCTCATGGGTTCGAACATGCAACGTCAGGCCGTGCCTCTGCTCCGCGCAGAAGCGCCGTTTGTCGGCACTGGCATGGAAGAAACCGTAGCCCGCGATTCGGGCGCTGCCATCGGCGCGCGCCGCAGCGGCATCGTCGATCAGGTTGACGCAACGCGTATCGTTGTTCGCGTTACGGGCGAAGTCGAACCCGGCAAGTCGGGCGTCGACATCTACACGCTGCAGAAATTCCAGCGGTCGAACCAGAACACCTGCATCAACCAGAAGCCTTTGGTGAAGGTGGGCGATGTGATCGAAGCTGGTGACATCATCGCCGACGGTCCCTCGACCGAACTGGGTGAACTGGCACTGGGCAAGAACAGCCTCGTCGCGTTCATGCCCTGGAATGGCTACAACTACGAAGACTCGATCCTGATCAGCGAGCGCATCGTGAAAGACGACGTGTTCACTTCGATCCATATCGAAGAATTCGAAGTCATGGCGCGCGATACCAAGCTGGGCCCTGAAGACATCACCCGCGATATTCCGAACGTCGGTGAGGAAGCACTTCGCAGCCTCGACGAAGCAGGTATCGTCTACATCGGTGCCGAAGTGCATCCGGGCGACATCCTCGTCGGCAAGATCACGCCAAAGGGTGAAAGCCCGATGACGCCGGAAGAAAAGCTGCTTCGCGCCATATTCGGTGAAAAGGCCAGCGACGTGCGCGACACCTCGCTGAAACTGCCACCGGGCGTTGCCGGAACTGTCGTTGAAGTGCGCGTTTTCAACCGCCACGGCATCGACAAGGACGAGCGCGCTATGGCCATCGAACGCGAAGAAATCGAACGGCTGGCGAAGGACCGCGAGGACGAACGCTCGATTTTGAACCGTGCGACCTACAACCGCTTGCGCGACATGCTGATCGGCCAGACCGCAGCAGCGGCGCCGAAGGGCATCAAAAAGGGCGACAAGATCTCGGAAGAAAACCTCGCCGAGATCGAGCGCCACGAATGGTGGAAAATCGCGGTTGCCGACGATAAGGTTCAAGGCGACCTCGAAGCGGTCAAGGTCCAGTATGACGATGCCGTCAAGCTGATCGTCGAGAAGTTCGAAGATCGCCGTGAGAAGCTGGAGCGTGGCGATGAGCTTGCCCCAGGCGTCTTGAAGATGGTCAAGGTCTTCGTCGCGGTAAAGCGCAAGCTTCAGCCCGGCGACAAGATGGCCGGCCGTCACGGGAACAAGGGTGTTATATCGCGGATCCTTCCGCAGGAAGACATGCCCTTCCTTGCCGATGGTACGCCTGTCGACATCGTGCTGAACCCGCTTGGCGTTCCATCGCGTATGAACGTAGGCCAGATTTTCGAAACGCATCTTGGTTGGGCCGCACGCGGTCTCGGCATGCAGATTGGCGAGGCTTTGGCAGAATGGCGTCATGCCAACCCGAACCCTGAAGCAGCAGCGCCGCCCGAGGCGGTTCGCGAATTGCTGGTGAATGCCTATGGTGAGGATTATGCCAAGGAAATTGGCGGACGAAGCGATGCCGACATCATCGAGCTTGCCGGCAATGTTAAAACTGGTGTGCCGATGGGAACACCCGTGTTCGACGGTGCGCGCGAGCCTGATGTGACGACGATGCTTCAACTGGCGGGTCTTGATGGTTCGGGCCAATCAGACCTGTACGACGGACGCACGGGCGACAAGTTCGACCGCAAGGTCACCGTAGGCATCATCTACATGCTGAAGCTGCATCACTTGGTCGACGACAAGATCCACGCCCGTTCGATCGGACCTTACTCGCTCGTCACCCAGCAGCCGCTGGGCGGTAAGGCGCAGTTCGGTGGTCAGCGTTTCGGGGAAATGGAAGTCTGGGCGCTTCAAGCCTATGGCGCTGCCTACACCCTGCAGGAAATGCTCACGGTCAAATCCGATGACGTTATCGGTCGTACCAAGGTCTACGAAGCCATCGTCAAGGGTGACGATACCTTCGAAGCCGGTATCCCTGAAAGCTTCAACGTTCTGGTCAAGGAAATGCGCTCGCTGGGTCTTAATGTAGACCTGAAGGCGCACGATCTGGTCGAAGGCGACGAGGGCTTTGCCGAGGCGGCGGAAATGATGAGCACCGTTCGTCCTGAGTAGCCCCGAAGCCGCAGGCTGAGGGCGTATCGAAGGACCCTTCGATACGGCACCTCGCCTCCGGCTCGGCACCTACTCAGGGCGAACGTATTTCTAGAATTCAACCTCAAGCGAAAGCTTAGGAGCACAAAATGAACGAACTGAGCAAATTCAACAATCCCGTCGCCAAGGTCGAAACATTCGACCAGATCCAGATCGGCATCGCCAGCCCGGAGAAAATCCGGTCATGGTCGTTCGGCGAAATCAAGAAGCCCGAAACGATCAACTACCGCACGTTCAAGCCGGAGCGTGACGGTCTGTTCTGCGCGCGCATCTTCGGTCCGGTAAAGGATTATGAGTGCCTGTGCGGCAAGTATAAGCGCATGAAGTATAAGGGCGTCGTCTGCGAAAAGTGCGGCGTCGAAGTCACCGTCACCAAGGTGCGCCGCGAGCGCATGGGCCACATCGAACTGGCCGCGCCGGTTGCGCATATCTGGTTCCTGAAATCGCTGCCATCGCGTATCGGCCTGTTGCTCGACATGCAGTTGAAGCAGCTTGAGCGCGTGCTGTATTTCGAAAACTACATCGTGACCGAGCCCGGCCTGACGGCGCTTGAGAAGTTCCAGCTTCTGTCAGAAGACGAATTGCTCGACGCGCAGGACGAATATGGCGAAGACGCGTTCACCGCGTCGATCGGTGCCGAAGCCGTCAAGACCATGCTGATGGATCTCGACCTTGTTCAGGAACGTCAGGACCTGCTCGACGAGCTCGCCGTGACCAAGTCCGAACTGAAGCCAAAGAAGATCATCAAGCGTTTGAAGGTCGTGGAATCCTTCATCGATTCAGGCAACAAGCCCGAATGGATGATCCTCGACGTTATTCCCGTCATCCCACCAGAATTGCGCCCGCTGGTGCCGCTGGATGGCGGTCGGTTTGCGACGTCCGATCTCAACGATCTCTATCGCCGGGTTATCAACCGTAACAACCGTTTGAAGCGCCTTATCGAGCTTCGTGCGCCGGACATCATCGTTCGCAACGAAAAGCGCATGTTGCAGGAAGCCGTCGACGCCCTGTTCGACAACGGTCGCCGTGGCCGCACGATCACGGGTGCCAACAAGCGTCCGCTGAAGTCGCTCAGCGACATGCTTAAGGGCAAGCAAGGCCGTTTCCGCCAGAACCTTCTCGGCAAGCGAGTCGATTATTCGGGTCGTTCGGTCATCGTGACCGGTCCTGAACTGAAATTGCATCAGTGCGGCCTACCGAAGAAGATGGCGCTCGAGCTGTTCAAGCCGTTCATCTACTCGCGTCTCGATGCCAAGGGTCTCTCGATGACCCTGAAGCAGGCGAAGAAGTGGGTCGAAAAGGAGCGCAAGGAAGTTTGGGATATCCTCGACGAGGTTATCCGCGAGCATCCCGTGCTGCTGAACCGCGCACCGACGCTTCACCGTTTGGGCATCCAGGCGTTCGAGCCTGTCCTGATCGAGGGCAAGGCGATCCAGCTTCACCCGCTCGTCTGCTCGGCATTTAACGCCGACTTCGACGGTGATCAGATGGCCGTTCACGTTCCGCTTTCGCTTGAAGCTCAGCTTGAAGCCCGCGTTCTGATGATGTCGACCAACAACATCCTGTCGCCAGCCAATGGTAAGCCAATCATCGTTCCTTCGCAGGACATGGTCTTGGGCCTCTATTATCTGTCGATGGACCGCAAGGGTGAGCCCGGCGAAGGCATGATGTTGTCGGACATGGCCGAAGTGCATCAGGCGCTTGAAGTTGGCGCAGTGACGCTCCACTCCAAGATCGTCGCCCGCGTGCCGCAAACCAACGAAGCCGGTGAGCAAGTCATGGTTCGCTTCGACACCACGCCTGGCCGTATGTTGCTCGCCGAAACGCTGCCGCAAAGCCACCGCGTGCCGTTCGAAACCGTCAACCGCCTTCTCACCAAGAAGGAACTGGGCGACGTTATCGACCAGGTCTATCGCCACACTGGCCAGAAGGACACTGTGCTGTTCGCGGATGCGATCATGTCGCTTGGCTTTAAGTACGCCTTCAAGGCGGGCATATCGTTCGGCAAGGACGACATGATCATTCCGGAAGAAAAAGAAGGAATGGTTGCCGAAACCAAAGCGATTGTTGCCGATTTCGAGCAGCAATATCAGGACGGCCTGATCACCCAGCAGGAAAAGTACAACAAGGTGATCGACGCCTGGTCGACCTGTGGTGACAAGGTCGCCAACGCCATGATGGACAAGTTGAAGGCTTCGCCGATGGACGAACATGGCCGCGAATTGCCGGTCAACTCGGTCTATATGATGAGCCATTCGGGCGCGCGTGGTTCGCCAGCGCAGATGAAGCAGCTTGCCGGGATGCGCGGCCTGATGGCCAAGCCGTCGGGCGAGATCATCGAAACGCCGATCATCTCGAACTTCAAGGAAGGTCTGACCGTTCTTGAATATTTCAATTCGACCCACGGTGCCCGTAAGGGTCTGGCCGATACCGCGTTGAAAACGGCAAACTCGGGTTATCTAACTCGCCGTCTGGTTGACGTATCGCAGGATTGCACCATCGTCGAAGTCGATTGCGGCACCGAACGCGCGCTCGAAATGCGCTCGATCGTCCAGGGTGGTTCGACCATTGCGTCGCTCGGTGAGCGCGTGCTTGGCCGTACCACCGCAGAGGACATCATGGGCCTCGACGGCAAGGTATTGATCCCGGCCGGAACCTTGCTCGACGAGCCGATGGTTACCGCGATGGAAGAAACCGGCATTCAGGCCCTGAAGATCCGCTCGCCTTTGGTCTGCGCATCCAAGGTCGGCGTGTGCGGCACCTGCTATGGCCGTGACTTGGCGCGTGGTACGCCGGTCAACATCGGTGAAGCTGTCGGCGTTATCGCCGCGCAGTCGATCGGTGAGCCGGGTACTCAGCTGACCATGCGTACCTTCCATATCGGGGGCGCGGCTCAGTTGAACGAACAGTCGAACTTGGATGCAACAGCGTCGGGTACGGTCATGTATCGCGACCTTCCGACCATTGTCGACAAGCGCAAGAAGCGTTTGGCGATGGCGCGTAACGGCGAACTTGTAATCGTCGACAAGGATGGCCGCGAAATGGAAATCCACCGACTGCCTTATGGTGCAACGTTGATGTATGCGGACGGCGATGCGGTAAATTCGGGCGATCGTCTGGCGGAATGGGACCCGTTCACCATGCCGATCATCACTGAAAAATCGGGTGTCGTGAAGTATCAGGACCTGATCGACGGCAAAACGCTGACCGAGCAAACCGACGAAGCAACGGGCATCGCCCAGCGCGTCGTTATCGAAGACCGGGCGGGCAGCCGCACCAAAAAGGAAGACCTGCGCCCGCGCCTGACGCTTCTCGACGAGAAGACCGATGAGGCGGCGCGTTATCTTCTGGGTGTCGGCACAATGCTGTCGGTCGAGGATGGTGCAGAGGTTCAGGCTGGCGATGTTCTCGCTCGTGTGACCCGCGAATCCGCCAAAACCCGTGACATCACCGGTGGTCTGCCGCGCGTTGCCGAATTGTTCGAAGCACGCATTCCGAAGGACAACGCAATCATCGCGAAGATTTCGGGCCGCGTCGAATTCGTCCGTGACTATAAGGCGAAACGCAAGATCGCGATTGTCCCGGAAGAAGGCGACCGGATCGAATATCTGATCCAGAAGTCCAAGGTGCTCGACGTGCAGGAAGGCGATTTCGTCCGCAAGGGCGATAACCTGATCGCAGGTTCGCCGAACCCGCACGACATCCTCGAAGTCATGGGCATCGAGGCGCTGGCCGAATATCTGGTTGCCGAAATTCAGGAAGTGTACCGTCTTCAGGGCGTGAAGATCAACGACAAGCACATCGAAACGATTGTTCGCCAGATGCTGCAGAAAGTTGAAATCACCTTCGGTGGCGACACCACGCTCCTGCCGGGCGAACAGGTCGACCGTGAAGAAATGGACGCGATCAACGCAAAGCTGACCAAGGGCCAGGCACCGGCAACGGGTAACCCCGTGCTGCTCGGCATTACCAAGGCGAGCTTGCAGACGCGTTCGTTCATCTCGGCGGCGTCGTTCCAGGAAACCACCCGCGTGCTCACGCAAGCCGCAGTCGAGGGCAAGAAGGACATCCTGACTGGCCTCAAGGAAAACGTGATCGTTGGCCGTCTCATCCCGGCAGGTACCGGTTCAGCGATGAACCGGATGCGGATTGCCGCAACCAGCCGCGACGTTGCGCTGCGGGCCCAGTACAAGAAGTTGCAGGAAAGCCTGATTGCGCCCGAAACGGCGGAAGAAGAGCATGCAGCCGAACTGGCACAAGGCCCCGAAGCCGCGATTGGTGACGATGTGTTGGGTGCGGTCGCTGGAGAAACCCACGGCACCGACGAAGACGCCGGTGAATATCTGAACGCCGATGCGGCCGACGGAAAAGCGTAAAGCTTCGCTCTAATATCTAGGCACAAACAAAACCCGCCGGGAGCGAGCTCGGCGGGTTTTTTGTTCGTGCGTATGTTATGCCTAAACGCTAGAACCGGTTAGTCTGCTCGACATCTCGTCGCACTTTTCGGAGAGTCTACATGATTTTGGCATTACGCGGTTATCACGTGGCAATTCTATTCTTGCTAATGTGCTTTGGACCTGCGGCCGCAGCGGCAGAAAATGATAAGTGCGTATCGCTTAGTGAAGAAATTAGATATCCGTCGGACCCTGGAACGGTGCTGGCTGGAACATTGGAAAAACCGCGCGGAAAGCATAAGGGTACTTGGCCTGTCGCTGTCATCATTTCTGGAACGGGACCTTGGACACGCGGAGGCTGGGTGAACATTCGCGCTCGCTTGCATGCTGTCGGCATTGCGACGCTTGTGTTCGACAAACGCGGCCAAGGGCAATCAACGGGTACCTTCACCGATACAATCCCTGAAATGGAGCGCGATGTTGCGGCAGCGGTTGCATTTCTACGGACGCGCCGCGACATAGATCCAAAGGGCATAGCCTTAATCGGCACCAGTCAGGGCGGTGTTGCGGGCCCCTTAGTCGCATCGAAGGATCGTGCAATCGCGGCCGTAATTACACTTTCGGGACCTGTAGGTCCGCGCGGCGAAATGTTTATCAGCATTTTGCGAAGCTATTTGAGAGGTAATGGCAAGAATCCGGCCCAAGAAGAGAGCGTTGCAAAAGCGGTAACAGCATGGCTGGAAGCGCGAACTCAGAATCTGGGTTCGGCGAAAACCGGTATGCTGCGACTAAAAGCAGTGGACTCTTTTGTTGAGGCAGGTTTTCCAGTTGCCGAGGCGCAAAATTTTGCTGCGACGCTCGATACGGATGTTGTACTGTCGATGTTCGATGCTGCGCCTGACCGCAGTCTGGCGGCCGTGCAAGCGCCGGTATTGGCGATTGTAGGTTCACGCGACAATATTCTGGCACCAGACCTTGTCGCTTCCACTGTCGCTGCTCTCGAAAACAACCCGGACGCTGCAGTGGTGGTGGTTCCCGGCATGACTCACGAACTGCAGCGCGATAAGCCCATAGTGGGTGCGCCACCCGTTGAGGACTCAACCGTGCCGATTGTCACCGAACTGGTTGGAGCATGGCTTGCTGCGCGATTGGTCAATTGAGCACAGATCGGTAAGCTATTGAAGCCTGTCAGAATATACGACGACTGCATCTGCAATCATACGCAGAACATTATGGCGGCAAATCAATGTCAGTTTTGGCGGGTGCCGCCGTCCGACGCCTTACAAGCCAGCCAATCACATAACCGCTAGCCATCCCCCGTCCCCCTCCATATACAGGCAAGCTCGACACGGGGCACAGGCGGGACGATATGCTGACGACCATAAGTTCATGGGTAAAGCGGCATCGGGTCTGGTCGGCAATCATATTGCTGGTGCTGCTGTTTATCCTTTACCGTATCGTTCGCCCTACTCCGCATGATTATGAATATATCACCGAGACGGTTACGCGCGGCGAGGTTCTGCGCAAGGTTTCGGCAAGCGGCAAGGTCCGCGCGCTTAATACGATCAAGGTCGGCACCGAAGTTTCGGGTCAGGTTACAAAGGTCTATGTCGATTTCAACTCGCCCGTGAAGGCGGGGCAAGTTCTTGCCGAGATCGACCCGACCCGCGTGCGTGCAAGGGTGCAGCAGTCCGAGGCGCAGGTTGCACTGGCGCGCGCCGGTTTGCAGCAGACGGTGGCCAATGTTGCCCGCGCCCGGTCGGAGCTTGAAATTCAGGAGCGCGATTTTACACGGCAGAAGGCATTGGCAGAACGCGGCTTCGTGTCGAAGGCGGGGCTCGACATCGCGCAGAGCAAGCTCAACAGCGCGCGCAACGCGTTGCAGGTGGCGCTGGCGCAGACCCAAAGCGGCAACGCGCAGATCAGCCAGGGGACGGCGGAGCTGTCGTCGGCAAGGCTTGACCTCAACCGCACCGTCATTGTCGCGCCGGCAAGCGGCGTCATCATCAACAAGCTGGTCGAACCCGGCACCACCGTTGCCGCCAGTTTCCAGACCCCCAATTTGTTCGAAATCGCCGCCGACACCACGAAAATGCAGGTCGAGGCTTCGGTCGACGAGGCCGATATCGGACAAATCCGTGAGGGTCAGGCCGTGAACTTCACCGTCGACAGCTACCCCGACACTGTGTTCATGGCAAAGGTTCGCCAGGTGCGGCAAGCACCGGTCGAGACGCAGAATGTCGTCAGCTATCTGGTCATCATCGACGTCGATAATCTTGACGGCAAGCTGCTCCCGGGCATGACGGCCAATGTCGAAATCATCACCGATGTCAGGCCCAATGTGACCCGCGTGCCGACCAACGCCTTGCGGTTCCGCCCGCGCGTCTCCGATCGTCCGGCTTTGAGCGAAAATGCGGGGCCAGCACCCAGCAAAAAGGCCCCGCCGCGCCCGGCCGTCTACGTGGCGGGCGACGACCCCTATCGTCCCCGGAAGACCTTCATTCGAACAGGCTTGCAGGGCGACGAATATACCGAGGTGATTTCAGGCATAAAGGCCGGAGACAAGGTGCTGGTCCGGGTCAAGTCGCTTAAGCCCAAGAAAGAGACCGACGACAGCGCGGATGAAGATGACGACACCGCTGCTTGAAACGCATGATCTGGTAAAGGATTATGTGATCGGGGGCGAAACCGTGCACGCAGTAAATCATGTCTCGCTATCCATCGCCCGCGGCGAATTCGTCGCCATCATGGGCGCGAGCGGGTCGGGCAAATCGACCTTCATGAATATGATCGGCTGCCTCGATGTGCCGACCTCGGGGACGTTGCTGCTTGACGGTATCGATACCAAAACGCTTGACAGCGACGAGCTCGCCGAAATCCGCAACCGCAAGATCGGTTTCGTGTTTCAGCAGTTCAACCTGCTCGCGCGGACCAGCGCGCTTGACAATGTTGCGGTGCCGCTGATCTATGCGGGGATCGGGTATGCCCAGCGGCGGGAGCGCGCGCAGGCAAAATTGGAGGCCATGGGCCTTGGTAACCGTCTTGAGAACACACCGGCGAAACTTTCGGGCGGTCAGCAACAGCGTGTGGCCATTGCCCGCGCACTGGTAACCGACCCGCTGATGCTGCTCGCCGACGAACCAACCGGTGCGCTCGATACCCAAACCTCGCTCGACATCATGGGGATTTTCCAGAAGCTCAACGACCAGGGCATCACATTAATCGTCGTCACCCACGAACCCGATATTGCCGAATATGCAGAACGCCGGATTGTGTTTCGCGATGGACAAGTGATCGAAGATGCCCCCGTCAAATCGCGTCGCCGGGCGAATGCAGCATGAAAAGTCTGCTGGGATCGATCGCGGGCTGGGGCGTCAACGTGGCGATTGCACTCACCGCTCTGCGCACCAATCTGATGCGATCTATCCTCACCACATTAGGCGTGATGATCGGCGTGTTCTCGGTGATTCTGGCGGTCGCGGTCGGTAATGGAGCACAGGTATCGGTGTCGCAGCAAATCGCGACGCTCGGGTCGAACATGGCCATTGTGGTCCCGCAACCCGATAGCGGCAGCGGTCCGCCGCGTCCAACTGACCGTGGCCGGCTTACGGAGCGCGACGGGCAGGCCATTTTGCGCGAAGTGTCAGGAGTGAGCGCGGTGGCACCGCAAATCCGCAACTCGGTGCAGCTTATAGCTCCGGGACGCGCGGCAACAACGCAGGCGACCGGAGCCACGCCCGAATATGGTGTCATTTCGAACATTACCGCATCCGAAGGGCGCTTCCTTACGCAAAGCGATGTCGGCTCGGCTGCGCGCGTCGTCGTTATCGGTCAGACCGTTGCCGACAAGCTTTTTCCCGAAATCAGCCCGGTCGGCGAAACTGTACGCATCAACCGCGTTCCGTTCACGGTCATCGGCCTGCTTGAAAGCAAGGGCAGCAACCTTGGTAATGATAATGACGACCAGATTATCGTGCCGATCACCACGCTGCGCCAGCGGCTATTGAATACGCCGACGCAGGGGCCAGACGATGTAACCCTGATCTTTGTCGGTTTTGAGGATGAAGACTCGCTGCTTGCCGGACAGAGAGAAATCAAGCGCCTCTTGCGCGACCGCTACCGTGTGCCAAAGGGCAAAATAAACCCCTTCACCGTGCGGACCACCACCGAAATCGCCGAAACGACCGGGGAAGTCACGCAGATATTTCAGGCGGTGCTCGTTGCCATCGCATCGATCTCGCTGCTCGTTGGCGGCATCGGCATCATGAATATCATGCTGGTCAGCGTCACCGAACGGACGCGTGAGATCGGGCTTCGCATGGCGCTGGGGGCAAAGCGTCGTGATATCCGGAACCAGTTTCTCGTCGAGGCCGCTGTATTGTGCATCATCGGCGGCGCAATAGGGCTTACGCTCGCAATGGTCGCCGCGGCCATTTTCCAGAAAGTCGCGGATTTCCCTGCCCCGGTCGGCCTCGACACCGCCCTCATGTCGGTCGCCTTTTCGGCCGTCATAGGACTTCTGTTCGGCGGATACCCCGCGATCCGCGCCTCACGCCTTTCCCCCATCGAGGCACTGCGGAGCGAGTGACGAGAGCGGTCGGCA
>CALRMO020000025.1:0-22558 GCA_943369235.1 Sphingomonas paucimobilis | reverse complement strand
GAGCCAGCCTTTCAGCGTGGCGTTCACATATTCATAGCCCTTGCCCCAAAAATCCTCGTCGGTTGCTTCGGCGAGGCGGCGGAGAATTTTTTTGTCTTCAATGCGGTTCTTGTCGCCGGGGATGTCGAACGCCGCACGCTCGCCACGGATGCGGCGTTCGTACCAATCTAGCCAGACGGAGTAGTTCGGATCAATCATGATGAGGCGAGAGGATAGCCCATGCCAAAGCCGTTCTAGTTCCGCAGGCGGAGACCCCAGCCAAATACTATATCGCGAGAATACCCGAGCTATCGATCGCTTTTTTTTATTATCTGTGAGCCATTTCTGATCGATCATTACCTGTGACCACACATCTTCGGGTGTCAGGACGAGTTTGAAATCCCTCTTTTTCGCCTCTTCGACCGCACCGTCCGCCATTCCAACTGCGTCGACAGCAATGACTTCAACTGGCGGACTGAACAAAATTTTTAAAGATTGAGCAGCGTTTACGGCTGCAAGCACAACATAATCTACTGGCGACTCATTTTTCTTGGTTTCGAGGGCCGCTTCCTCCAAATCGTAGCCATCAATCGACATAGCCGCCACATTCGACCATTCTAATTTAGGGTAGCTTTGGGCAGACCAAGAGATCAATAGCGGACGTAGCGCAAAGAAAGCGTAGCGCGTTAGCCAAGTCTTGGGAGCAAAATGCAGATAAGGAAGGGAGCGCAGGGCAACGCGCATTGCAATAGACTGCGCCAAATCTAGAGGCCTTTTTGCAAGCCACTTCTGTAGCTGTTTTGCTTGCGCATTCCGGTCCGCCATTCCGCCCTACTGCCATCGGGTTACATCGTCGCCAAGCAAAACCGTTGCCGTTACTTTCTCCTTCGCCTAAGCCGTCATCCAATCCCCGGGGAGTCGTGTGACTGAGAGGCAGGCGTAACGCCCTGCGACCCGCTGAACCTGATCCGGCTGATACCGGTGTAGGGAGGGTCCGCTGCACAAGGCGTCTCCTCCCCCAAATGGAGAGTAGACATGGCAGATATCCCCGCACGCACCGAGATCGGCGTCACTACTGGCCCCATTCGTGGCAGCAAGAAAATCTACGTAGGCCCCACCCCGATTCATGGCTGCCGCGTTGCCATGCGCGAAATCTATCTCGACCCGAGCTGCGATGACGCCCCCGTCCGCGTTTATGACCCTAGCGGCCCCTACACCGACGCCGATGCGCGCATCGACATCTCGACCGGCCTCCCCGAAATCCGCTCTGCTTGGATCCGCGAACGCGGCGATGTCGAGCAGGTGTTCCAGCGCGAAGTCCGCCCCGAGGACAATGGCCAGCTCGGCCCCGACCGCAGCGGCGGCGTCGCGCCGTTCCCCAATGTCCGCAAACAGGTCCTGCGCGCCAAGCCCGGTATGAATGTCAGCCAGATGCATTATGCGCGGCAGGGCATCATCACCCCCGAAATGGAATATGTGGCGGAACGCGAGAATCTGGGCCGCGAACGCCTCGCGCACTACAACCGCGACGGCGAAAGCTTTGGCGCGGAAATCCCCGATTACGTCACGCCAGAGTTTGTGCGCGATGAGATAGCGAGGGGCCGCGCGATTATCCCCAACAACATCAACCACCCCGAGAGCGAACCGATGGCCATCGGCCGCAATTTCCTCGTGAAGATCAACGCGAATATCGGTAACTCAGCGGTCGCATCCGACGTTGCGACCGAAGTCGACAAGATGGTCTGGTCGATCCGCTGGGGCGCGGACACCGTCATGGACCTTAGCACAGGCCGCAATATCCACGACACGCGCGAATGGATCATCCGCAACTCGCCCGTCCCCATCGGCACTGTGCCAATCTATCAGGCGCTGGAAAAGGTCGGCGGCATCGCCGAAGACCTGACCTGGGAAATCTTCCGCGATACCTTGATCGAGCAAGCCGAACAGGGTGTCGATTATTTCACCATCCATGCGGGCGTCCGCCTGCCATACGTCCCGCTCGCCGCAAAGCGCGTGACCGGCATCGTGAGCCGCGGCGGAAGCATCATGGCGAAATGGTGCCTCGCGCATCACAAGGAAAGCTTCCTCTACGACCATTTCGACGACATCACCGAGATCATGAAGGCCTATGACATCGCCTACTCCTTGGGTGACGGCCTGCGCCCCGGCAGCATCGCCGACGCCAATGACGAAGCGCAATTTGCCGAACTCTACACGCTGGGCGAGCTCACCCACCGCGCGTGGAAATCCGATGTGCAGGTGATGATCGAAGGCCCCGGCCATGTGCCGATGCACAAGATCAAGGAGAATATGACCAAGCAGCTTGAGGTGTGCGGCGAAGCGCCGTTCTACACGCTCGGGCCGCTCACCACCGACATCGCGCCGGGATATGACCATATCACCAGCGGTATCGGCGCGGCGATGATCGGCTGGTACGGCACGGCGATGCTGTGTTACGTCACGCCCAAGGAGCATCTCGGCCTGCCCGACCGTGACGATGTAAAGGTCGGCGTGGTCACGTACAAGCTGGCCGCGCACGCAGCGGACCTCGCCAAGGGCCACCCGGCGGCGCAAGTCCGCGACGACGCGCTGAGCAAGGCCCGCTTCGAATTCCGCTGGCGCGACCAGTTCAACCTCAGCCTCGACCCCGACACTGCGGAGCAATATCACGACCAGACGCTACCGGCGGAGGGCGCCAAGACCGCACATTTCTGCAGCATGTGCGGGCCGAAATTTTGCAGCATGAAGATCAGCCAGGAAGTGCGCGAATTCGCGCGGTTGCAGAACCAGCCAGCCGAGGGCTTTATCGCTGCCGACTTGTCCGCCGGAGTTTTAACGGAGGCGGAAGCTTTAGCGAAGGTGGAGGCTGGCATGGCCGAGATGTCCAAGGTCTATGACGAGACCGGCCGCGAGCTATATATGGGCCAGGGCGACCGCGAGCATGATTGACAACTGATACCGCATAAGGTATCACTCATCATGAGCAAAGCGGACAAGCTTCGGGACAAGATGCGCCGGAACCCGGCCGGGGATTGGAGCATCGATGATATCCGGAAGCTTTGTAATGGGCTTGGCTGGCAATGCTTTCCGCCGACAGGCGGCGGTTCGCATTGGAAGGTCGTGGTGCCGGGAAGCGAGACGATTCTGACGATCCCCGCGAAGCGCCCGATAAAGCCGGTCTATATCCGCAAGCTCATGGAATATGTGAAGGGAAGCGCCGATGGCCCGCAAGACTGAATATGCGATTATGGTGGAACCGCTGTCCGAAGCAGACGGCGGCGGCTGGCTGGCGACCGTGCCCGCATTGCCCGGCTGCATGGGCGATGGCGATACCCCGGAGAGCGCGCTTACCGATGCCGAGGCTGCGATAACCGAATGGCACGCGGCGGCAAAGGAGCTTGGCCGTGACGTGCCCGGCCCCACTGCGCTCGGCCAATGGCGCCAACGCGTGCCGCGCAGCTTGCATGAAAAACTGAAGATCGTTGCCGCGCGCGAAGGCGTGTCGCTCAACGCCTATGTGGCGAATGTGCTGGCGGAGAGCGTGGGTAGGGTGGCTTGAGTTGGGTGTGGGGTGCCCGGAATTATCGTATGACGGTGCCGTGGGCCCGTGGCGCGATGTTCGTGGGGAAATGGCATGAATATTTCAGCTAAGGTTACCGACGAACGAGTCCTCGACGTGCGTTTTGACGAGCATAGCCTGATCGTCGACCTGATGGATGGTCGCACCATTTCCGCGCCGCTCGCCTGGTATCCCCGTTTGTTGAACGCCACAGCGGACGAACGCAGCCACTGGGAAAAATGTGGCGGCGGCTTTGGCATCCATTGGCCCGATATCAATGAGGACCTAAGCACCGAAGGATTGCTTCGCGGAGCGCCAGCCGCGAAAGCGGCTTGAGTTTAGTATAGTGTCCCCGGAATTAGAGTTTAGTATGGTGTCCCCGGAATTAGTGTCCCCGGAATTAGGAATTAGTAGTAAAGACGCACAAGACATTTCCGTCCAAAGCGACTACATCGCAGCTCTTGTCGCACGCAGGGCGTCATCCTCTACGATTCGAACGGAGCAAATATGAATCCGGTTAACCGAGCGCAAATGTCCGAATTTAGCAAAAATTTTGCTTTGCAGGGTGAAAATGAGAGCGATCAGTTCGAGTTATATTCTGTATTTTCAATTCTGAATGGCGGGTCGGGCGAAAACGTCGATCCGTTTAACGCCCACTTAAAGGGTACCGAATTCGGTCTTGATGCCGTTGCAATCATCGTTCAAGGTAAGCTTGTCACAAATGCCGATGAAGCCAGTGCGGCGATTGGCGACAATACTAATCCTAGTGTGGAGTTTTATTTCTTTCAGAGCAAAACTTCATCTAAGTTTGACTACGGTGATATTTCGAAGTTTTTCTATGGAGTAAACGAGTTTTTTTCTGGAGAAATTAAAGGTGAAAGCGAACAGATTGATGATTTACTTTCCGCTAAGGAGTATATCTATTCAAATGCTGTAAAACGACGAAATCCAGGTATTTCTCTTTATTATTCTACTACTGGGAACTATGAAAATAACGCCAGGATTGAGCGTCTTATTGAAAATACCAGAAATGGTCTTTCCGAACTTAATATTTTCGACGCGACCAAAATAGAAATCAATCTGATCGGTGCTGGAAATTTACAGCGCCTTTATCGTGCGGCTGTAACTGCTAGCGAGGTTCAGATTGAATTTGCAAAGAATATTGTGTTACCGAAGCATCCTGGCGTTCAAGAAGGCTTTCTTGGCTATCTAGCAGCGTCGGAGCTACTGAAGATCGTTTCGCTATATGATGAAGATAATGAAATTTCGGGAATCAACAAGTCGGTATTTTTTGATAACATCCGAGACTATAATCCCACTTCAAAAATAAATAAGGAAATTGCGGAAAGCTTGGCGGCGGGAGAGCATGAAAACTTTATTTACAGAAATAATGGCATAACGGTAGTTGCCAAATCAGTTAGGCGCGTTGGTGATACATTTACTATAGAAGATTTTCAGGTGGTAAACGGATGTCAAACTAGCAATGTGATATTTCACAATAAAGACAGTATAGATGGTGTACAGATTCCGTTTCGGTTAATTGGTACGAAAGACGAAGATTTTATATTTTCAATTATATCAGGTACAAATAAACAAAATCCTGTTCGAGATGAGCAGTTTTGGTCACTGCTCCCATTTATGAAGAACCTCGAAGAATTTTCGAGGAAAGAGGACGATCAAAAACACATTTACTTGGAAAGACGAGAAAATCAGTACCGTTCCGAGGCGATTGAAAAAGCACGAGTGGTGCAAATGCAGCCATTTTTCAAAGCGGTCACCGCTACACTCATAGGTTTACCTCATCGAGCAGCAAGAAATTATCGTACCGAAATTAAAGATCGTGCTGATAAGTTATTCGCTGAAACACAGGATGTGCGCCCCTGCTATGCGGCGGCTTACCTCCATTATCGGTTAGAATTTCTTTGGAGAAATCAAAAAATTGATAGTGATACCAAAATCTATCGCTTCTATATTATGGACGCCGCAGCACGCCAGGTGTTAGGAAATAGTGCGTTTGAAAAGCTATCTTCGCGCGATCAGGTTAAATTTTCCGAGAAACTCGTAGACTTTGCTTCCGATGAAAAGAAGATGGCGAAAGTCGTGTCTACGGTCGAAAAAGTTTTAGATAAAAAGCTATCTGAAATGGGTGTTGAAGATGATGCGCGCGAACGGCTGAGAGACACAATCCGTTCGGAATCATTCTTCACTGCCGTGCGTCCTCTCTGTAGCCCAGCCCTAGGCTCCCTGTAGCAAATGCGGTGCCATAAATTATCCCAACCGCACCAACGCTTCATCCAACGCCTGCAAAAACCTTGACCGGTCTGCCTTCGCAAAGGGTGCGGGGCCTCCGCTGATACCGTCCATTCCGGCGCATAGGTCGGCCATGATGGCTCGGGTGGCGATGGCGCCGCCTATAGAGGCGCTGGTGAACGGCTTGCCATTATTGCCGATGACGGTAGCCCCTGCCTCCGACGTGTCTCTTGACAATATACTAAAATAGGTATATCCAATATTCTAATGCCCGGCGAAACGCATCTCGACTGGATTGGTTCGTCAAAGAAGGATTTGCTGGCCTTCCCCGAACCTGTGATCGGCGCGATGGGTTATGCGCTGGGCGTTGCGCAACTGGGTGGAAAGCATCCTCATGCCAAGCCTTGGAAAGGCGAGGGCGGCGGGGTGTTTGAGGTGGTGGAGAGCCATGACGGCGACACGTATCGCGCCGTGTATACGGTGCGCTTTGCCGAGGTGATTTACGTGCTGCATGCCTTTCAGAAGAAATCGACCAAGGGCATCCAAACATCAAAAACCGATGTCGCGATGATCAAGGCGCGGTTGAAGCTGGCGCAGCAGGACTATGAGACAAGGAAACAGGCGAATGACTGACAATGTTATCACCCGAGGCACCGGCAATGTCTTTGCCGACTTGGGCCTGCCCGAACCCGCCGAACGCCAGACCAAAACGCGGCTGGCGCTGGCGATCAATCGCATTATCAAGGAACAGCGCCTCAAACAGATCGATGCCGCACAATTGCTTGGCGTGCCGCAGCCCAAAGTGTCGGCGCTGGTCAATTACCGGCTCGATGGCTTTTCGGTAGAAAAGCTGATGGACTTCATTGTCGCACTTGGCCGCGACGTCGAAATCGTCGTGCGTCCTAAACGCGATGCATCGGCGAGGGTGTTGGTGCTCGAAGCGGCTTAAAGCCACTCACCCTAACCTAACCAACGCCTCATCAAGTGCCTGCAAAAACCTTGACCGGTCGGCTTTGGCAAAAGGCGCAGGCCCTCCCGCTATCCCGTCCATTCCGGCGCGCAGGTCCGCCATGATCGCGCGGGTGGCGATGGCTCCGCCGATGGAGGCGCTGGTGAACGGCTTGCCATTATTGCCAATGACAACCGCGCCCGCTTTAAGGCACCGGTCCGCAAGCAATATGTCGGCGGTGATCACCACGCTGCTTTTGTCCGCTTGCTCCGCAATCCAGTCATCGGCGGCGTCGAAACTGTCCGATACTATATGCCGCGTGATCAGCGGATGGTCGGGCATCCGAAAGCGTGCATTGCTGACCAGCACCACCGGCACATTGCGCCGCCAGGCGACCTTGTAAATCTCCTCCTTCACCGGACACGCATCGGCATCGACCAATATGCGGGGCGACGGGGTATGGGGCAGGGGATCGGGACTGTCGGACGTCATAGGAATTTCTGCGCCCATACACGAATAAGAGCATGATCACATAAAACCAAACCGTAGTGCTGAGCCTGTCGACGCACGCTTGGCCGTAAACGCCGTACACCTGCGGTGGCCTTCGGCTCCGACAGGCTCAGGGCTACGGTGCAGTTTCAACTTGATGTCATCATGATCTAAGCCCCCGGCACCAACGTCTCTACATGTCGTTCGCCTCTTTAAATGTCACGTTATTTGGCTACGGTATCCCCTCAACACCGGAGTCGCGCCGCAACGGCGCCTCGCCGGCAACCACCAAAGGAGACCATCCATGTCCGTCAACGTGATCTACAAAACCAGCGCCACGGCCACCGGCGGGCGCGATGGGTCGGCGAAATCGGATGACGGATCGGTGGTTGTGAAGCTGGTCGTGCCCAAGGAAATGGGCGGACCGGGCGGTGTTGGCGCCAATCCGGAAAAGCTGTTCGCGGCGGGCTATTCCGCTTGCTTTCTGGGCGCGATGAAGGCCGTTTCGGGCAAGGAAGGCGTGTCCGTGCCCGCCGATGCCACAGTGACCGCGACCATCGGCTTTGGCCCGCGGTCCGAAGGCGGATATGGCATCACCGCCGACCTGCACATTGATATGCCCGGCGTCGACCGCGCAGATGCAGAGCGGCTGGTACACGCCGCCCACGCCGTCTGCCCCTATTCCAACGCCACGCGCGGCAATGTGGATGTGGGCCTGACCATCGCCTGAGATTGGCGGAATTGCGGTCGGAGGTTTTCGGTCAGCGGATTAGTGGCGGCAGCGGACTAATCTGCGGCCACCACTAACTTCTCCACCAATCGCTTCAACTCGCCGGCGGTTGTGTGTCCCGCGACCTAATGACAGCCGATGCCCGCCTTATTGCACTTGAACCGTTGCCCCAGCTTCGGCTTTGGGTGGTGCCCCCGCAATCGCCGGCGCGGCTCGGCTCCCGAGGATCTCTTGTGTATCGCGCGCGACTGCTGTGAAACGCTTGTCGGTGATGGCCCGCTTTACCAAATCACGGATGTGACCAGGTGTGCAGATCGTCTGGTTCTGAATCACATATTGTGCAGAAGTGTAGAAAGTTGGCTTATCGAGCGCACGTACTCCGTTCGCATGCGTATTGATCGCCGAAATGGTAAGTTCACGAACGCTTTCAACATTCTCGGCAGAAAATAGAAAGTTCGATTCATAGACTTTCAAACCCGAGACTGCTGCGACCGATCCGAATGCAAGTGCAGATTCATAGTCCGCACGTCTTGCGTCATTCTTAAAGTTGACTATCGACAAAATGCCTGTGAGCAAAGCGACGACGGGTGCAACTGAATCAAATGCAGTATTGATGCCAAGTTGTGTGCCAGCTTTTTGATTGAAGAAATCGTTACATCTTGCGTGTATGAGTGCGAAGCCGGATTCGTACATCGTTTTCGCCAGATCAGCTCTATCAGGCGCAGTGAGCGATGCACACGCGTTGCCGCGGAAATGTTCTTCCAGGTTAGCAGCACTTAGCGTGAAACCGTTACAGGAGGTTTGGCCACCGATATAGCCGCCGCCGATCGGTTTTATCGGGCCATAAAAGCTGTTCCGTGTAGAGCTGCACCCTTGGAGTAGGACGGCAAGTGCCGTTGCAACTATAAGTATGCGTGTGTTCTTTTTCATGATGCCCCCTTATCAACGGCTTGTTTTAATCACTGCCGAATCTGACAAAGGTTTGCATGAAAAGTCGCTTATATCAACTGTCGTTATTATCGTTCAGAATTTCCCAGGAGATTGCGATACGGTAACCCGTCACTCCCCGGTACCAACTTCTCCACCAATCGCTTCAACTCGCCGACGGTCGTGTGTCCCGCGACCACTTCATGATACCCGATGCCTGCCTTGCGCAGTGCTTCCTTTTTCACCGCGTCGCGGGCGGCGGCAGTTGTCTGATGGTGACCAGTGCCTTGATATTCGATCACATGAACCACACGCGCCTCGCGGTCCATCAGCGCGAAGTCGACCCGCTTTGAATTAACGCATCCATAAGCGTCCTTGTCGCGGCTCGACAAAAACTCGCCCAGCGACACCTGCGCCATTACCTGCCACCCGGGGTTCTGCGCGATAACCGCTGCGTCGAGCGCCTTGAACAAGGTGTGCTCGGGTTGATTGAGCAACGATCGTGCGCTGAAATCGGCGGCCATGACGGTAGCAAGCTGATCGGTAGCGCTGCCATTGGCTTTCGCCGCCTCGGCCAGCCCGTCTTTTTTCAACGGAACAAATTTGCCGCTTTTCTTCCCCGAATTGCGGCCCTGCCAATAGGCTCTACGCTCAGCGCGCTTCTGCCCCTCGACCAGCCGCTCCACGCCAATGCCCAATACCGCACCCACAGCCAGCACGGCAATGAGCAACCAAGGTTTGTCTATCAAGGCAAGAATCTCGGGCGGCATCATTAGCCATATTGCGCAAAATTCTCAAAAAAAGGTCAACGCCGCGCTCGCCGTGGGCCTCACCGTCGCCTGAGCCGAGCTGACCCAAGCGAAGTTGCGGTCGCAGGTTTGCGCCACGCGCATCGCGTAAACGCTGGAACTTCGTCCTTGTATCGCTTGCCAAAAATTATGGCCAAGACGCCATAGCAATAACGCTTCAACGACTTCTTAATTCAGCGTTATGGCCTGGGCGGATATTCCGGGCATATTGTCCGATCACCCAATTCCCTTTCCTACCCCGGCTCGCCGAACAATTATCGTAACTCGAAACCTTGTTCGGTCAGGATTACCGCGTCCGGATCGACGCCTAGCTGGCGCAGATATCCGCAGCCTGTTTCGCGCAATCGAGTCTGGGCGGCAGGATCGGGCGCTTGCCGAAGGGCATTGCGGGCAAGGGCCATCATCGTTCCCAGAATGGCGAATTGTTCATAGGCTTCCTGCTTGTCGGTTGCGGCGAGCCCGGCAAAGTGGGCATCCTGCGCAATCGTTCCCCGCAGTTGGCCGATCGAACGGACAAATCCGGCGTCGGGGATGTCACGGTCCTGACAGGCCGACAAGCTGCCTGCAACAAGGCCCGCCATTGCGCCGGCCATGTCGCCTCTCGGGATGTCCAGTCGCGCCTCGATCTGATGATATCCGTCCAGCAGTCTCGCAAAGGTGCGCTCGGCATCGACGCGTTTTTCCGCTGGATATTTACCGGCCATTTTTCTGGGTGCGAGCGGCGCAGGGCCAAAGTTGACAACGGTAGATTGCGAGGAAGCCTTTGGCGGGCTCGGGGGCGGAGTGCTTTCTTTGTTTCCGGCGCGCCGTTTCGCCCGCCTTTCGGCATTGTTGAAAATGGACCGCATGACAATGTCATTCGTTGCATAATTAAAATCATCAACTCCTGACGGCATGTAATCGCTGAATGCCCCAACCTGCGCGTGGGCAGCGGGTCGCATTGCGTCCGTAACAAAAAGCAGCGTGGCTGCATAAAACAACGCTTTGTGCACTTTGACTTGCATATGGACGCTCCTGGATGAACCTGCCGTCGTGGAAAATACCGGCGGCCTGCTTCATTTACAAACCGCATTGGACACGCGTTAAGCGTTCACGATCCTGGGTTTCACCCCGGGTTTTTTGGTATCGCCGACAGGGGAAAAAAACGGTGTTTATCCCCTTGGGACAAGTAGCGTGACTCGATACGCAAGCGGTGGTATCGGGCGGGGATGGATGGATATCATAAAGCCGTCGCCCTGCGCGCGTGGGCAAAAACAATGAGTGATGTGACCGGAACTTGGCCAGCTAGGTTTGTTTCGATTGCTGCAATGCTCGGAACTTTTGCATTTATGTATTTGTGGGTTGCCTATGTGGATAAGCAATCCGAAGCGCTAAAAGATTATCAAGTAGCACTCATTGTCTCCGCCGGTGTCGGTGCATCCTTGTTCGTTTTCGGCTTCCTAATAAATGCGTTTTGGTTGGTCCCTTGGGATATATGGGTGGAAAATAAATCCATCATTAGCGAACAGACTGAGCGCCTAACACCAAGGCTCACGTTGAAAAATGTTGGTCCTCAAAATTTAAAAAAAATAGAGTTTGGCAATTCACTGGTTACCCTTGGCGGAAGGCGTCAAATCGTCATTCAGAATTGGTCGCAAGGGGTCTTTTTAACCGTAGAAAATCCAAGTTCTGAAACTATTACGAATTGCCAAGCTTACCTTGCTAGATTTGCACCGATTGAAACCGTTAATGAGCAGTGGGAGTCGCTTCGTCTCGCGTGGGTTCCAGCGGGGGATCATCATGACAGCATTGACTTGCCATCTGGTGGGTCGCGCAGTATTTGGCTGTTTAGCGTGATAAACAACATGCTCCAGTTTCGCGTCACAACAATGCCTGTGCAGATGATTTCTGCGATTCAGCCGAAAGGTGAATACGAAGGATTGATTGTGCTGTCGGGTTCTGGCGTGGCGGCTTCTCACATTCCATTTACATTGTTGTGCGACGGGCCGGAAAACCCGCCCATCCTAACTATCACGAACTTAGGAAGTTAACATGGATGACAGTGTAAAAGACCGCTTCGACGCGCTCCTAGCGGCCATGACAGGCCCTAACGCGCAAAGCCCGTCATCAACTCGTCAAGCATCAGATGGGGAAACTGACGACGATTGTGGCGATACTCAAACTCACCAAGGTATTTCGCCAGATGCTGACGACTGACGTGAATGTGAGTGCCGTTAATCGACCGCTTTAGCTGCGCCCAAAGCCTTCAACGCTGTTAGTCGTCGAGCCTGATTTGCTGACATATTCTCCCGAACGGTGGTTTGTGGTGTGGTGAAAATAGCCCATGGTGCCTAGTCCGCCATAAGCCAGGTGTTCGTCAGTGTGGACCGTGCTGTGACGCTTTACGTGGTCACGAATAGCGGGAAGCAAAGTGCCGCTGCGACGGTCTGGGACGATTTTGGTAATGATATTGCCGCCGCGCTCTTTCATGCCCAGAACAACAAGCTTGCCGCGTCCGCCGATTGCACCGCGCTCGTGACCGCCCATGTAGGCTTCATCGATTTCGATCTGCTTTGTGAATCCGCCTAGAGGCTCGTCACCATCAATCATCGCCATATACTTGCGGATTTCGTGGCACATCCGCCAAGCTGTTTTGTAGGTCACGCCGATTTGACGCTCGACTTCCTTAGCCGCCACGCCGTTGCGCGATGTGGTGAATAGAAACATGACAAAAAACCAATCGCGTAAGCTTGTTCGGGTCCGGTCAAAGGGTGTGCCAGCGGTCGGATAAACTTGATAGCCACACCATTCGCAAGCGTAAGAGCGACGGGCTTTGACGCGGTAGAACTTGGCATCCTTGCCGCACTTTTCGCAAGCATGACGCTCACCAAAGCGAACAATCATAAGGTGGCTAAGGCAGCTTTCCTCTGTTGGGAAGCGGTCTTGGAACTGGCGGGCGGTGGGGGCTTTCGTTCTCATACATATTGTATAGCCGATAACTTTACTTGTCGCAAGGGGATAATCACCCTTTCCTACAATATTCGTTTCATGTTCTAACGAACGCATGACCGATATCATGCCAGACCCGCTCGACCCCGCCTTCGCTGAAGCAATGGCGGACCAGCCCGACCTTTCAGGCACCCTTTTCGACTTCACGCGGGTGCCGCTGGAACGCGCTCGGGCAAACGGCTGGACGCCGCTTGCGCAGCGCCGCTTCATTCATGCGCTGTCGGTGATGGGCTCGGTCGGCGCGGCGGCGCGGGCGGCGGGGATGGGGCGGGTTTCGGCCTATCGCTTAAGGAGCGTGCGGGCGCGGAAAGCCTTTCGGCTGCGTAGGACCGCGCCATCGGCGAGGGCAGGTCGCGGCAATATGGCTATGCGATGGAGCGCGCGATCAACGGCGTGACCACTATTCAGGTGCTGCGCGGCGGGGCGGTAACGGTGCGCGGCGGGCCGGACATGGGCCTTGTCCACGCCGCGCTGCGCAAACCGTCGGCCCTTCCGCGATCCGGCGCTTAAAGCAACAAAAGATACAATAAGGGGGTGGGGGACGGTATCTTTTGTATCTTTAAGGCCGTTTTCATTCACCGCGTGACATTCGTGGCGGACAGGTTAGGCTGTCGAAATGAAGCACAAAACCAAATCTCCCAACTGGTTCGGCATCGGCATGGACGCATGGGCGCTCGCCGCCGAATCGAACATGGTCATCGCGCAACGCATGACGGCCCTGGCCTTTGGCGGGCCAGCCGCTGCAAAAGAGGCCGAGCGCATGGTCTCGGAGAAGGTCGCGGCCAATATGGCGCTTGGCTTCGACCTGATGACCGGAAAGCTTGGCGCGAGCCCCGAGGCGATCGCCAGCAACAGCATCGCGCATTATTCGCGCCGAGTCCGCGCCAACGGACGGCGCCTGGCGAAGTGAGCCAGCCGGCGCTCACGCAACTGATCTATGCGTCGAAGCCGTTCGGTTTCGATTCGGGTGTGCTCGACGACATTCTGACGGTGTCGCGGTTCAACAACGCCCGCGATGGCATTACCGGCGCGCTGATCTGTCGCGGCGATTTGTACCTTCAGCTGATCGAGGGACCGGAGGACGCGATTGCCGCAACCTTCGCGCGGATCGCCGCTGACGACGACCGCCATGTCAATGTGCAGCCTCTGGTGTCGCGCGCGGTGACCGAGCGGATATTCCCCGGCTGGGCCATGCGCGACGACCCCGCGCGAAGCTGGATGTAGACAATCGAGGAGGCCTCTGCAGGCGCTGTGCATGCGGCGAGCGAGGCGGAAATCATCGGTATCTTCGAGCGGCTGGCGCGCGAACCGGCTCAGGCCGCAGCCTCCACCGGCTGCGGGTGATGCGGCTTCAGGATCATCGTCCGCCCCTCGACCCGCCAGCTCTCAAGCCGGCTCAGGAAGTTCATCCCCAGCACATGGGTATCGCCGAACGCCGGCGAAACGATGACGCCAAGATCGCGGGCAACGATATTGCCAAGCCGCACTTCATCGACGCGCGTGCTTTGCGCTGGCACTGTGCCGTTGGCGGTGCGGATCAGGACCGGAATCGGGTTGGCTTGCGTGTCGAGCTTTGCCGCTTCTGCGGTCTCAACCGGGACAGCGGTCACCGTCGCGCCGCTGTCGACCATCATCCTGCGCGGAACGCCGTTGATGCTGACCTCGACCCAGAAATGCCCGTCACGCGCCATCGGCACGCGCAGTTCCTCGCCCACCACCGACTGCGCCGGTCGCCCGGCGATACTCCCCAGCCGCTCGAGCGCCGGATCGAAGACCGACCCTGTCTGCACTACCGAGTAGATGAGAAATCCCATAAGCCCCCACAGCGCCACGCTGAACACGGCCCGCACAAACCGCAACCGGCTCGAAAGGACGAGCAGCAGCACGAGGACGCCGCCTGCGATAAACGGGAAGAACGGATGTGAAAACAAGTCGGGCATAACGAGGCGTTAGCACGCACATGCTTTCTGCAACCTGACCATCGCGCGCCACAAGCCCCGCCGCGGATCAGGCGGCGGGGTCGTTTGGGCTAAAGCTGGGGCTTAAATCCAGTTACGGGTCGGCGCACCGTAATAGCCGCTGACGTCGTCATAATAATTGCGGTCATAATCGGTGTCGCGATTATAGCGCGGAGCCTGCTCAAGCTGCTCCTTGCTCACATCGACGACATATCCGCCCTTGTTGGTATCATATTCGAGCTTTTCCCACGGCAGCGTATATTCTTCGGTACCGAGCCCCATGAACCCGCCAAAGGACATCACGGCATAGCTTACGCGACCATCACGCTTGCCGACCATGAAGTGCGAAATCGAGCCGAGCTTGTCGCCATTATGATTGTAGACCGCCGTCCCTTCAACCTTCGACGAGGATATGAGATCATGCGTCTCATTGCGATTGAGTGTATCCTGTTCCACGAAACTTCTCCTTTTGGTTGGGTCCATGGTCAACGGAGCTAGGGACGACCGGTTCCCCTCCGAACGCTCCGTTCATCTCAGTTTAAATGGTTCCGGTGCCGCCATTCGCGCCGAAAATGCTGCCATCGGTGTAGCTGAGTTCGCCGCTTGCCAGCGCGACATAAAGCCCCGCAAGCTCCGCTGGCTGACCTGCGCGACCAAGCGGCGTGTCCTGCCCGAACTCGCCAAGCGAGCCCGGCAATTGTCCACCTGCAACCTGTAGAGGAGTCCAGATCGGCCCGGGGGCAACGGCGTTAACGCGAATGCCTTTCTTGGCGAGCTGCTTGGCAAGTCCTTTGGTGAAGATAGCGATGCCGCCTTTGGTCGTCGCATAATCGAGCAGCTCCTCGCCGGGATCGACCGAATTCACCGACGCGGTGTTGATGATGACCGAACCCGGCTTCATCAGCGGCACCGCGGTCTTGGTGATGTAAAACATCGCGTAAAGGTTCGTTTTCAGCGTGCGGTCGAATTGGTCGAAACTGATTTCCTCGATCGAGGATTTCGACTGCTGATACGCCGCGTTGTTTACCAGTATATCGATACCGCCAAGCTTCCGGTTGGCTTGGCCCACGAGATTGACGCAGAACTCGCGGTCGGTCAGATCGCCGGGAAGGAGAACAATGCGTTTACCTTCGGCCTGCATCAGCTTTAGCAAATCCTGTGCGTCGGGTTCTTCGGTGGGATAATAGTTGATGGCAACATCAGCGCCTTCGCGGGCAAAAGCAATTGCAGCAGCGCGGCCGATGCCGCTGTCGCCGCCGGTAATTAGCGCTTTGCGACCGGTTAGCCTCCCCGATCCGCGGTAACTTTTCTCGCCGCTATCGGGCACCGGCTTCATGTCACGCTGAAGCGCAGGCCATTCCTGTTTCTGCTCCGGAAACGGTTCTTTGGTATATCGCGTTTGCGGATCTGTAAGTTGGGCGGGCGAACCGTCTCCGCTGGCCTCGCTTTGCCCTAAAGCCGATCCGGCCACCATCGCCGCTCCGGCAGCGGCGGTGCCCTTCAATATGTTCCGGCGGCTGTTCCATTCGTCCACGACTATTCTCCAATGAGCTGTTGTGTGCCTGAAAGGCTCGAGAACCGGGCTAACCAGCGCGCCTTGGGTCGGTTCCGGCAGTTGCGACAAAACCCGCATCGCAGCCTGTGGGCTCGGTTCGCGCGCGCGTTCGGGCCGGAACCCTGTGGGAGTAAACGGTTTTCCTGCGACGACCGGCTTTTGTGATGCCTCGCTACTCCCGGTCAGGCACCGGGTCGGCAGAAAGGAGCACCACATATGAATAAGCTGATGATTGCGACGCTGGCAGCAGCGACTGCGCTGACGGGCGGCTGCGCCAAATATGGCGGCGGCGCGTATGATGATGGCGGTTATGGCTATTACGACCGTGATTCCTATGGCCGCTATGGCAACTATGATTACAACCGGCCGGATCCCGCATATGGCGGCTATTATGCCGACCGCTACTATCGCAACGACCGGCGTTATCGTGAACAGCGCCTGAGTGAAAATGACCGCGTTTATCGCGGTAGAGACGGCAAATATTACTGCCGTCGTTCGGATGGCACCACCGGTCTGATCGTTGGCGCGGCAGCAGGCGGAATTCTCGGCAACATCATTGCACCCGGCGATTCCAACACGCTCGGGACCATTCTCGGCGCTGTCGCTGGCGGGGCGGCCGGCCGGGCAATCGACCGCAACGAAGTGCGTTGCCGCTGACGTGGCGAAAACGTGACGGCCCTAATTTATTGGGGCCGTCAGTTGCGCTAGAAATTCGGCCAAAGCAGCGTCAGTTGATGCTTCCTCGTCGCGAATGACTTCGAGCGTTGCCGCATCGGTATCGCCAAGACTTTCAGCAAGGGCAATCGCCGTTTCATACGAAACACGCTCGGCCTGTTTCGCCTTACGGATCGCTCCGATGAGCGCGATATCGAGCAGCTGACCTTTTTCAATATTGTCAGTGTCGCGATCGGCGTCGTCCAAAATGGCGCGTAACCAGATATTTGGCGCGCCTTCAATATCGCCGTCCCGACGCACGATCAGATTGGCAATCCGCCTTTGTTGCTCTGCGCTATTGATCGCGTCCTGATCCAATAACGCCCTCAGATTGTCGTTAGTTATCTGGTCCGCAATCGAGGGGAGACGCTCCACCAGCGCGGCCTCGCCATCATGCAAATCCTGCAAAGCGTTTATCAGAAGGGCGGGCAGGGAATTCACGTCTGTCATGTCAGATCACGCCGCTTCTGTTTCATCGCGAAACGACGCCATGTCGATAACGTACCTAAATCGCACATCGCCCTTTTCCATTGTTTTGAACGCATCGTTGATTTTTGCATGGGGATGATTTCAATGTCCGGTCCGATGTCATGCTCAGCGCAGAAATCGAGGATTTCCTGCGTCTCTGCGATGCTGCCGATCAGCGACCCAGCCACCGATTTGCGGTGAAAAGCAACCGCCGAGTTATCGACGCCTTTCATGGGTTCGAGCGCACCCACCAACACAATTGTTTTGTCGCGTTTCAACAACGGAATAAACGGATTAATGTCGTGCTTTTCGGGAATCGTCGAGAGCATGAAGTCGAAGCTCTTTTCGAGATTTTTCAAAGCTTCCTTGTCGTCTTCAATAACGACATCGGCACCCAGCCGTTCGATGTCTTCAATCTTGTCTTTGCTGCTGGTGAAAGCTGTAACCTTTGCGCCTAGGGCTAGGGCAATTTTCACCGCCATATGACCCAGCCCACCGATGCCGATCACTCCGACATGGTCACCAGCTTGGACGCCCCAATGTTTCATGGGAGAATAGGTTGTAGCACCGGCACATAGAATCGGCGCGGCGACTTCCGGACGCAATTTTTCCGGAATTTTAAGGGCGAAATCTTCTCGGACGGTGTAGCTGTTCGAATAGCCGCCATAGGTGTTTTTGCGGCCATACATGTTGCCACCGTTGGGTGCTTTCGCCGCCGGAATAAAGGGTCCGTTATACGTCGCGAGCCAACCATTCGGGCCCTCGCAATAATTTTCTTCGCCCGCCACGCACGGTTCGCATGTTCTGCAACTGTCGATCATGCAGCCGATGCCGACGATGTCACCGACACTATGCCGACCGGCACCTTCACCAACTGTGGTTACGCGACCGACGATCTCATGGCCGGGCATGCAGGGGTAGACTGTATTAGACCAGTCGTTCGCGCATTGGTGAAGGTCGGAATGGCAGACGCCGCAGTACAATATTTCGATCTCGATTTCGCCGGGGCCTGCGGGTTCGCGATCAAACTCGATTGGTTTCAGGCGGCTAAAGGAATGCTTGGCAGCATAGCCAATGGCAGTAGGCACGGAGGAGCTCCAGGGTTTAGGATGGGAGATACCTCTAACCGTTTATGTAACTGGCTGTTCCCGTTGATCCAGAAACCCCCGGAAAATCCAACCCAAATTTAGAAATCGTCGCTGCGGCCTGAATTGCGCCTGCGCGTTTCTCGGCGCTTCCGTGTAATGGTCACGGCTCCAAAAACAGCAATGCAGACCATGATCGCAATGAGTGAATAAGCAATAATCAATCTGGTTTCCATACCGAACTCCGTGGCGGCTGAAAAACCGGATGGGACGAAGGCGTGCCCTTACATCATTTGCACCCTTAGCCATCATCAATAATGAGCCGAGGCAATTTAAGTTCCTGCACCGCGATTTAGACGTTAGGGTGTGAAAAGGACAACATCGTAACCATCGTTTAAATGAGGAGGCGCGCGTGGCAAAAGTAATTGGCTTGGGCGGGCTATTCTTTAAATCGGCGGACCCCGTTGCGATGCGTGAATGGTATGGCCGCGTGCTTGGGCTTCCGTTTGAGGAGTGGGGAATGGTATTTACGCCTGATGCTGCGGCGGCTCATCCCGGCGCAGCGACGATATTCTCGCCTTTCAAAGCCGAAACTGACTATTTCGAGCCGTCAGACAAAGAGTTTATGTTTAATCTCATGGTCGACGATCTTGACGCGATGCTCGCGCGGTGCGCCGAGCATGATGTTTTGCCTGTGAAAACATTCCCAGATGAGGCCAATGGCCGCTTTGCCCACATCATGGATCCGGAGGGTCGCAAGATAGAGCTGTGGGAACCCAAGCCGATGGCCTGAAATGTTAAGCTTTCGCTTTTTTTAGGCTCGAAGGCTTGTGCGCTGCCTTCTTTCCCGACTTGTCCGATTGCACGATATATTCAGGATTCTCGGGAGATGCTGCGACCTTGTGACCCTTGATTTGCGTGGGCTTCGTAATCTTCTTGACGACCTTGCCCACCGAATGGCCCCCGGAGCTATCCCACTCAACTTTTTCGTCCTTGCGAAAAGTTTTCTCTGCCATATCGCTTCTCCTTTGATCGACATTAACACTAGGCGCGTGGCGGTGTTCCTGCTTCATAGGAACATTTGAGAGCACGGGCTGTTTGACCTCCCAAGCAACGGAGGACTTTCAAAATGGCTAATATTTTTACGATCCTGAAGTCGGATCACGATCTGCATCGCCAGATGCTGATCTCAATCTCTGAAACCACTGACACTGACAAACGCGGCGACCTTTTCGAGGCCTTCCGCGTCGAGGTCACCGCGCATGCTGCTGCGGAGGAGCAATCGCTATACGCCAATATGCTCGCAGATCCCGATTTGCAGGAAGAAGGCCGGCACTCGGTTGCCGAGCATAAGGAAATCGACGATATGCTCGGCGAGCTTCAGGAACTCGACATGACCAGGGACGAGTGGACGAATAAGTTTAAGGAAATGCGCCATCGGTATGAGCATCATATCGATGAGGAGGAAGAAGAGATGTTTCCCGCCGCCGAAAAGGAATTTAGCACGTCGAAAGCCGAGGAGCTTGGCGCGAAATTTGATCGCCGCAAACCCGAGGAGCTCCAGCTTGCCGAGGCAAGCGACAACGGCAGCGAAAAGGAATAAAAGCTGTAGTGCGTTCCTGTTTGCTAAAGCACCGCAAATAGCTTAAGGCCGAAGCATGCTATCGTCGACCGCGACGGAATTTGAGGCGCGCGGCGACATTATGACGGTGCGCGCAACGTCTTTCCTACCACGACTTGGCTCTCCGTGTGGCGCTGTTGCCATGCGGCTACCTGTTTCGTGAAAGGAACATAATTATGCCTACAGGCACCGTAAAATTCTTCAATGCCGACAAGGGCTATGGCTTTATTGCACCCGATGGCGGCGGCGATGACAGCTTTGTCCATATTTCGGCAGTTCAGGCTGCTGGCATGCACACGCTCGATAAAGAACAGCGCGTGAATTACGAAGTTGAAGTCGGCAAGAACGGTAAGGCTTCGGCCATCAATCTTTCATCGGCTGATTGATCAACCGAACGCTAATGAAAAAGGGCTGCCGAGAGGTGGCCCTTTTTTTATCCATTCTGCGAGGCTACTACTGCGGTCGTAGATCGCGCGAACGATTCTCCGACGGCGCTAGTCGAACAGTTCTTCAAGAAAAGACTTCTTCCGTTTCTTGTAAGGGTGGCCGTGGCCATAACCCTGATGATGGCTGAAGTCTTGGGGCGCATATGCGGGCTGTGGAGATGCCGGCTGGCGCGGCGGCGGAGGGGCCTGTTCGGCACCTGCTCGCTCGATAATCTTGTCGAGTTCCCCGCGATCAAGCCACACGCCGCGGCATTGCGGGCAATAGTCGATTTCGACCCCTTGGCGATCGCTCATGACAAGCGGCACTTTGCATACGGGGCAAGGCATTCCTATAGCTGCATTCATGGCGCGGCACTCCTCTTGCATAGATAAAGCGGTCCGACATCACCATTCGCACGAATGACCAGCGGGGCCCGGCCCGCTCCATTGAACTAAGAACGGGCGGGGCCATTTTCAAGGAGCATCAATTAATCACTGCGCCTGTCATCCACATGAGTGACAATATTATGATGGCCAGCCCGAGCGAAATTGCCAGAACATAACGAACGCCTTGGTTTTTTACCCCGCCGCTCGCCTCTTCCTCGGTTACGTCGATATGATCGCCGTCTTTATGCATTTTGCGACTCCTTCTCCCAATTCGTCGGCATGATTGCACCCGAAGAGTAGCAGAATAACATTGGCTACGCTATTTTGTTTCGCGCGACGGCCAGCGGACGACTTCGCCGACCCAAAGCGCCAGCCAGATAAACACGGGCTGAAGCGCGAGGCGCGGCCCATGATACCACCAGCTCAAATGCTTTCCGCCGAGAGCGATATCATTCAGCGCATGATTGAAGTTCGCCGGCCACACGCACAGGGCATATAATGCAAGACCTATTCCCGCAGCTTTTCGAAAACGCAGTATCATCAGTCCGATTGCACCTGCAATCTCGGCAAGGCCGGTGAACGCAACGACAATCTCGGGAAAGGGCACCCATATAGGCGTAATGGCAAGAAAGCCCTCCGGCGACCGCAGATGAAAGATCCCGGCACTGAAATAAAACAACGCCAGCAAAAACCGAAGGCCCGTCCTTACCATTTAACGTCTGCGCACGAATTCAGCACGTAGCACAAGGCCTTTGATCCCGTCGAAGCGGCAGTCGATCTCCTGCGCGTCACCGGTCAGCCGGATCGACTTGATCAGCGTGCCGCGCTTCAATGTCTGGCCCGCACCTTTCACATTAAGGTCCTTGATCAATGTGACCTGATCGCCGTCAGCCAGGATATTGCCAACGGAGTCGCGCACTTCGACCGCATTTTCGCTGGCCAGCCTGTCGCGCGCATCGGCGGAGCTGATCCATTCGCCCGATGCTTCATCATACACATAATCCTCATCGTCGCTGTTCGTCATATCGCCCGCCTAAATGATGGTATTCGGCTCCTGTAGCGGCATTGTTATCCCCGCGAAAGCCAGTTGCAATTTGCAACGATGTCAGTAAGCTTTTTCCGGAGTGAATGGAGAGAGCGATGGCGCAAGCGGAAACCGTTGTGGATGTACTGATCGTTGGCGCAGGGCTTTCGGGTATCGGTGCTGCCGCACATCTCGTGATGCAATGCCCGAACAAGAGCTACGCAATTATCGAACAGCGCAAGGACATGGGCGGCACCTGGGATTTGTTCCGGTATCCCGGTATTCGTTCCGATTCAGACATGCACACGCTTGGCTATCGGTTCAAACCGTGGCTTCATGAAAAGACAATCGCCGATGGCCCCGCCATTCACGAATATGTCCACCAGACCGCCCGGGAATATGGCATCAATCCGCACATCCATTTCGGTCACCGCGTCATGTCTGCCGACTGGTCGAGCAGCGAAGCGCGCTGGAATGTCACTGCCAAAGCCGTCGATGGCGGGCCGGATCGCCATTTTGCCGCGCGCTTCCTGTTCATGTGTTCGGGCTATTATGATTATGACCAAGGCTACAAACCTGAATTTCCCGGCGAGAGTGATTTCAAGGGTCAGATAGTCCATCCCCAGCATTGGCCCAACGAT
>CALRMO020000024.1:0-22926 GCA_943369235.1 Sphingomonas paucimobilis | reverse complement strand
GAGCATGAGGTCAACGAGGTCTGGCTGGAGGATGTTCGCGTCCCTGTCGACCAGCGCGTCTATGAAGAAAATAAGGGCTGGACCTGTGCGAAATTCCTGTTGGCGCATGAGCGCACGGGCATCGCCGCAGTTGCGCGGTCTAAGCGCGGCGTCGAAAAGATCAAGGAAATCGCGCGCACCGAATTGGACGGCGACAAGCCCCTGCTCGCCAATGCCTTTTTCAAGCGCAAGATTTCGGAACTCGAAATCGACCTGACCGCGCTTGAATTTACCGAGTTGCGCAGCCTTGCAGGCGTCGCAGCGGGTAAAGGCCCTGGTCCGGAATCGAGCCTGCTGAAGATCAAGGGCTCTGAAATCCAGCAACGGATTACCGAACTGGCATTGGAAGCCGTCGGCCATTACGGTGCGCCGTATTTCCGTGGCTTTGGAGAGGGCGACAACGAGCATCCGATTGGTCCCGATTACGCCCACCGCGCTGCGCCGACCTATTTCAACGCGCGCAAGACGACGATTTACGGCGGCTCGAACGAGATCCAGCGCAACATCATCGCCAAGATGGTGTTGGGGATTTAAGCGAACATCAAAATCAAAAAACTGTGTCACCCCCGACCCGATCGGGGGTCCATGGTCTGAACTCTCGGCTCAAACACACCGGTCAGACCATGGATTCCCGCTTTCGCGGGAATGACAAAATAAGTTGTGAGAGAGGCGAAGTAATGGATTTCACCTACACCGAAACGCAGGACATGATCCGCGAGACACTCTCGCGCTTTCTGGCCGATACCTATGATTTCGACAGCCGTGGTAAGATGATCGCCAGCACCACCGGCCGCGATCCGGGCATCTGGAAAGCGATTGCCCGGGACCTCGGGATGCTGGGGGCAGCGTTCAGCGAGGAGCATGGCGGCCTCGGTGGCGGGCATCTCGAAAACGCGTTAATCATGGAAGAACTCGGCAAGGTCATCGCGATCGAGCCTTATCTCCAGACCGTGGTTCTGGGCGGCGGCGCGTTGAAAGCGGTCGGCGGCGCCATTGCCGATGCGGTTATTCCCGAAATCATCGGCGGCAATGTGATCATTGCCTTCGCTTATGCCGAGCCGCAGGGCCGCTATAATCTGGCGAATATCCGGACTACGGCGAAGAAAGACGGCGCCGGCTATGTACTCAACGGCCACAAAAGCGTGGTTTATGCAGCACCTTGGGCAACGCATCTGCTCTTTACTGCGCGCACCGGCGGCTCGGGAAGCGAGCCAAGCGGCGTCTCGCTGTTCCTGATCGACGCCAGTCTGCCAGGAATTGTCCGTCGCGATTACCCGACCGTTGACGGTTTCCAGGCCTCCGAGGTCTATTTCGAAAATGTCGCCATTCCCGGCGACGCTTTGCTGGGCGGCGAAGGCGCTGGCCTTCCCGTTATCGAACAGATTGTCGATGAAGCGACCGTTGCGGTGTGTGCCGAAGCATGCGGTGTCACCTTCAAGCTGCACGAAGGCACGCTCGATTACGCCAAACAGCGTAACCAGTTCGGCCAACCCATCTCCCGCTTTCAAGTGCTTCAGCACCGAATGGTCGACATGTTCATGGAGGTCGAGCAATCGAAATCGATGACCACGATGGCGACGCTCAAGCTCGACCTGCCGCCTGCCGACCGCATGGCGGCGGTATCGGCGTGCAAGGCCAAGGTGTCGCGCTCGGCGAAATTTGTCGGGCAAAACGCGATCCAGACGCATGGCGGCATCGGCATAACGCAGGAGCTTGCCATCGGCCATTATTTCAAACGTGCGACGATGATCGAGAACCAGTTTGGCTCCGCCGACCATCATTATGACCGCTTTGAGAAGCTGACTTTGGCCGCCTAAGGCCAAATATTACATTTATTGTGCAGCGCAACATTTTCGTTGACATCGCCTGCCCGACTCATTATTGTGCAGTGCAACACAACAGAAATGGTGCTCGAAATGGCCAGCAAGGCAAATACCCCCGCAACAGCAAAAACCGCAAAACCTGCGGCACCGAAAGTTGCGCCTGCCAAAGCTGCTCCGGTAGCTGCGAAGGTTGAGGCGGAAACGCCTGAGCCGATTGCCGCAAAGCCGGTTCCTGCGAAGGTTGAGGCTGCAACGCCCGCACCTGCGCTGGTCACGAAAATCGTCTCTGTTGAACCCACCCCGATTGCTCAAGGAGTAACGAAGATGACTGACACTGTTCAAGCCACCACTGAAAAGATGGGCGAAAAAGCAACCGAATATTTCGCCGACATCCGCGAAAAAGCAACCGAAGCTGCTGAAAAAGGCAAGAAGTATGCCGCTGACGCCGTTGAATTCAACAAGGCGAACGTAGAAGCAATGGTCGAAGCCGCCAAGATCGTCGCCAAGGGCGCACAGGACATGGGCAAGACCAACATTGAATATGCCAAGAAGAATTTCGAAGAAGCACAGGTTGCCGTCAAGGAAATGACTGCAGTCAAGTCGCCAACCGATTTCGTTAAGCTGCAGGGTGAATGGGCTCGCAAGGGCTTTGACACTGCGGTTGCGCAAGGGTCGAAGAACACCGAGGCGATGGTCAAGCTGGTCAGCGACATGTTCCAGCCGATTTCGAACCGCATCGCGGCGACGACCGATCTTTTCAAGAAGGCTGCGTAAGCACTCTTTTTGAAGATTGTGCCGGTGCGTTTCTGAGCACCTGCCGCCCTCTCTCTCCTCCTCCCAAGGCGGTGGGAAGCATCGAGCGAACCGGCGCATGAAATTTGAAACCGTCCTTTCCCACGTGGAAAGGGCGGTTTCTTTTTGTATTGCGACAAACGGGGCTTGCGCAGCCCCCCTGCCCTATCCTATTTTAGCATTATGCAAATTTTTATGATCGACGATGACGAGGATAAGGGCGGCACCGGACGCCCCGGCGTTGGTCTCGCCACGCGGACCCGTCCCAAGACGCAAAAGCCCAGCCAGTATAAGGTGCTGTTGCTCAATGACGACTACACGCCGATGGAATTCGTCGTCCATGTGCTGAAAGCGTTTTTCTCAATGGATACCGATCAGGCGACGCGGGTTATGTTGCACGTCCATCAAAAGGGCGTCGGAGTCTGCGGCATCTTCACCTATGAAGTTGCCGAGACCAAAGTGACGCAAGTGATGGACTTTGCCGCGAAGAACCAGCATCCTTTACAATGCACGCTTGAAAAGGCTTAAGCCTCAAGCGTACCTTTAAGATCGCCATATCCGAAAGTTTGGCCGCAATTTGGACAGATGGTTTCGAGACCAACGTCATGACCGCAGGCGCGATGCGTATAGCGGATCGCGAGCGGCACGCCTTCTGGACGCTCCCAACGCTCGGCCCAGTTGCGCATCGCATATAGTATCGAAAACAGATCCTTGCCCTTGTCGGTGAGGGCATATTGATATCGCGCCGGTTGCTGCTGATACGGTTCGCGCGTAACGACGCCATTCTCGGTCAACTGTCGTAGCCGGTCAGCCAGCATTTGCGGCGTCGCACCCGTGTTCACTTGAAAATCATCAAACCGCGTCCGCCCAAAAAACATTTCTCGCAAAATCAATAGCGTCCACCGGTCGCCAATTACGTCTGCCGATTTGGCAACGGGACAGTTGCTAGTGTCGATGACGGTGCGTCTGGGCATAAAATGCTTGTTACTATGATTATCATAGCTAATCTAGCAGCAAAGGAGAATCACATGTCGGCTGCATTGATAGTGGGAGCAGGCGATGCGACCGGCGGCGCGATTGCCAAGGCTTTTGCCCGTGAAGGCCTAACCGCGTGCGTCAATCGGCGAAGCCGCAATGCCGAGCAACTCGATACGCTGGTGCAATCGATCCGCGATGAAGGCTTTTCAGCCAAGGCCTATCCCGGCGACGCGCGGATTGAGGAGGAGGTCATGTCGATGGTCGACGCCATCGAGCGTGATGTCGGACCGATCGAAGTGGCAGTGTTCAACATCGGGGCGAACGTCAGTTTTTCGGTGATTGAAACCACTGCGCAGGTGTATCGCAAGGTTTGGGAGATGGCGGCGTTCGCTGGTTTCCTAATGGGCCGCGAGGTTGCCGAGCGCATGGTAACGCGACAATCGGGCACGATTATCTTCACCGGCGCCACCGCGTCATTACGCGGTGGTAAAGGATATTCGGCGTTTTCCGGAGCCAAAGGCGCACTCCGGATGCTGGCGCAATCCATGGCGCGAGAGCTTGGCCCGCACAATATTCATGTCGCGCATGTCGTGATCGACGGTGGCATCGACACCGACTTCATTCGCAGCATCCGCAGCGACTTTGACGAGGCCAAAGCGGCCGACAAGGTGCTGTCGCCTGATGCCATCGCGGCGCAATATGTCGCGCTTCACAAACAGCACCGAAGCGCCTGGACGCACGAGATGGACCTCAGGCCCTGGGCGGAGACATTTTAATGTCGGAGCGTTTTGAATTCCTGTTCGATGTAGGTGCACCGAACGCGTATCTTGTGTACAAGATACTCCCTCGATTTTGCGCCGAGCATGACGCAGAAGCCATGTATAAGCCCATCCTGCTTGGCGGAGTGTTCAAAGCGACGGGCAACTGCGCTCCGATGCTCCGCTACGCCGACGCGCCGGCAAAGCTTGCTTACGAGCAGCTGGAATTTCGCCGATTTATCGAAGCGCAGGGCATTACCGCCTTCCGCTTCAATCCCCATTTCCCAGTCAATTCATTGCTTGCGATGCGAACCATCGTCGGCGCGCAAGATACGCCGGATTTTGCAGCGACAGTCGATGTTATGATGCGCGGCATGTGGGAAAATGGGCTGGATCTCGCAAAGGTGGACAGCGTCGTGAGCGCGCTGGATTCAGCCGGGTTGAACGGTAGCGCGCTCATCGCCAAAGCCAATGATGCGAAGATTAAGGCCCGGCTTGTCGAACAAACAGAATCCGCTGTAGCGCGCGGTGTCTTCGGCGTTCCGACCTTCTTTGTCGGAGCGGAAATGTTCTGGGGCAAGGAACGGCTGGCGCAAGTGGCCGAAGCGCTTGCCAGCTAGGCAATTGCCGCTAAACACGCAGCGATGGACAAGATAATCGTACGCGGCGGCAACGCGCTCAAGGGCAAGATTCCGATATCAGGGGCAAAGAACAGCGCGTTGACGCTGTTGCCATGTGCGCTGCTAACCGACGAACCGCTAACGCTGCGCAATTTGCCGCGGCTGGCCGACATCGACGGTTTTCAGCATCTGCTCAATCAGTTCGGTATATCGACTGCCATCGCCGGGTCACGACCTGAAGATTTCGGACGTGTGATGACGCTTCAGGCGACACGTCTGACGACGACCATTGCGCCTTATGAACTCGTCCGCAAGATGCGCGCTTCGATCCTGGTGCTGGGGCCGATGGTTGCGCGCGCAGGCGAAGCAACCGTATCGCTACCGGGCGGCTGTGCCATCGGCAACCGGCCGATCGACCTTCACCTGAAGGCGCTCGAGGCCTTTGGTGTCGAGATCGAACTGGCGGCTGGCTATGTGAAGGCGATTGCGAAAAACGGGATTCCCGGCGGCACCTACACCTTCCCTGTCGTCTCAGTCGGCGCGACGGAAAATGCGCTGATGGCGGCCAGCCTCGCAAAAGGCACGTGCGTATTGCATAACGCCGCGCGTGAGCCCGAGATTGTCGACCTGTGCAATTTGCTCGTCGACATGGGCGCAGAGATTGAGGGCATCGGCACATCCGACCTCATCATCCACGGCAAGGATCGCCTGCACGGCGCAACCTATGCCGTAATGAGCGACCGGATCGAGGCGGGCAGCTACGCCTGTGCCGCAGCGATCACCGGCGGCGATGTCGAACTGGTCGGGGCCAAAGCGAGCGAAATGGACGCCACCGTTGACGCGCTGCGTCAGGCAGGCGTCACCGTCGAAGGAACCAAAACCGGCATTCGCGTTGCCTCCGACGGGAAGCTTAAGCCGCTTACCATTTCCACCGCGCCATATCCCGGCTTTGCAACCGACATGCAGGCACAATTCATGGCGATGCTGTGTATGGCAGACGGCGCGAGCGTCCTGACCGAGACCATTTTCGAAAACCGCTACATGCACGTGCCAGAGCTCAACCGGATGGGCGCGCATATTGAGACCAAGGGCCGAACTGCGATTGTTCATGGTGTCAAAGGCCTGACCGGGGCGCCAGTCATGGCAACCGACCTGCGCGCATCGATGAGCCTGGTGATCGCGGGGCTGGTGGCAGACGGCGAAACGCATGTCAGCCGCTTATACCATCTCGACCGCGGCTATGAACGGCTTGAGGAAAAGCTGCAATTGGTCGGCGCCGATGTTGAGCGGGTGGGCGCCGATTAACCGTCTAAAGACGCCGCTTGCCAAGGCGGTATTTTTACGTCATTTTTACCCTTGAGAAAATGACGTCATGAACATTCAAACCAAAATACCCAAACGACGGCACCCGGTTCTGGACGCGATAAAATTCAGTCCGATTGCAACGGTCGTGAGCGATCCATTGCAGGCAGACAATCCTTTGATTGCAGTGAATGCGGCTTTCTGCGCGATGACTGGCTACACCGAAGAGGAATCAGTGGGCCGCAATTGCCGATTTTTGCGCGGCCCCGATACCGAGAACAGCCAGACCGAAAAACTGCGCGAATCGATTTTTGCGCGTCGGCCGGCTTTGGCGGAACTTATCAATTATCGCAAAGACGGCTCGCCGTTTCGCAACGCCGTGATGATTGCGCCGTTGTTCAACGACGATGGCGAGCTCGATTTATTTGTGGGGTCGCAAATCGAGGTGCTCCCAGAAGAAGAAAGCATTGCCGTAGTCCGGCAGCAACAGGCCGCGGAAATCGTCGACCGCCTGTCCCCGCGCCAGCGCGAAATCCTGCAGCAAATGGCGCAAGGGTTCCGCACCAAGCAAATAGCCTTCCGTCTTTCGCTCAGCGAAAAGACGGTTCAAATGCACCGGATGCTGATGTTCAAGAAACTGTCGACGTCCAATGCGGCCGATGCCGTTCGCATCGCCGTTGAAGCCGGGCTCTGACCGCAGACTACGGTGTTATGCCGGTATAGTTCAAATGCGGTATAGGAATTGAGCGGGATAGGGAGCAAAAGGTTCAGGCAGGCGGCGGCAGGATCGGCACTTGCGCTTTGACCGAACCCTCTTCGCTTGGCGCATTCAGTTTCCCGGTTTTCCCTTTTCCGGATCTTGGCTGAAACTGCCGCCTGCTTCCACGTCATAACCATCCATTTCCCCCCGAGGGTCGCAATTGTACCGTCACAAAACTGTGACGGTACTTTTTTGCGTGCGGGCAATGAGCCATAGCCGGATAGCACTCGCAAGGCCGCATGGCGTGTCCGACCGCAGACGCTCCACATCAATCTGCGCAACGAGGGCGTTCAGCGGCAAGCCCTGCGCGTCCGAAGCCAGCTTCAGCGCGTTCCAGAACAATGGCTCAAGACTGATCGAGGTTTGATGCCCGGCAATAGTGATGCTGCGCTTGACCGGAGGATGGTAGATAGAAGGCATTAAAGCGGCGCGATGGCTGAAAGCGAGACAGCCGTGGTCAATACATATGCTGCCCGCCATTGATGCTCAATGTCGATCCTGTGATAAACCCTGCATTGTCGCTTGTCAGAAATTCGACCCCGCGTGCGATTTCGTCAGGCTGGCCAAGACGGCCAACCGGAATTTGCGCGATGATCTTCTCCATCACGTTTTCGGGTATCGTCGAGAGCATTTCAGTGCCGATATAACCGGGCGCTATGGCGTTAGCGGTCACGCCATGGCGCGCACCTTCGGCGGCAAGCGATTTGGTAAAGCCGTGGATACCGGACTTCGCAGCGGCATAATTGACCTGACCGATCTGACCACCCTGCCCGTTCACCGATCCAATGTTGACGATCCGTCCCCATTTGCGTTCACGCATTCCGGCAAAGACCGCTTTGGCCATGTTGAAGCAACCGGTCAGATCGACGCGGATCACCTCATCCCATTGTTCAAAGGTCATCTTAACCATCGTTGCGTCGCGGGTGATACCTGCGTTATTCACCATGATGTCGATCTGGCCATAATCGGCCTCGATTTTGGCGCAGGCGTCAAGGCAGCTCTGATGGTCGCCGACATCCCATTTCGCAACTGCGATGCCCGTACGCTCCGAAAAGACCTTTGCCGCCGCGTCATTGCCGCCGTAATTGGCGATAACCGTTCGACCCTTTTCCTGAAGCTTCAGGCTAATCGCCTCGCCGATTCCGCGCGTACCGCCGGTTACAACCGCAATGCGTGACATCCATCTCTCTCCTGTTTTCGCTACTTGGCAAGCTTTGAAGCGTAATCAGCGGCGCAGTGCAAGTTGACGCAAACGTTAGCTTGTCCAGCCGGACAGTTCACGAGCGATAAGGGCCTGAAGCATGTCCATTCCAGTGTCGCTATCGTTAAGGCACGGAAGATACGCGAAATCGGTTCCGCCCGCTTCCTCGAACTGTTCATGTCCCTGAATGGCGAGCTCTTCGAGCGTTTCGAGGCAGTCGACCGAAAAGCCCGGCGCAAATATCGCGATCTTTTTCGTGCCTTCGCGCCCAAGCCGCATGATCGTGTCGTCGGTCGCCGGCTCAAGCCACTTTGCACGCCCGAAACGCGACTGGAAGCTAACGACCAGTTCACGCCCCATTGCTTCGGACAATAATCGCGCGGTTTTCTGGCAATGGCAGTGATAGGGGTCGCCCAGATACAAGGTGCGCTCGGGCATTCCGTGAAAACTTATGACCAGCGCATCGGGTTCGAAATCAAGCGCCGACAGCGATCGTTCGACCGATGTTTTCAAGGCACCGATATACGCCGGATCATCATGATAAGCAGGCAGCGTCCTGATCGCCGGATGCCAGCGCATCGCGCTCAGCGTGGCGTAAGCTTCGTCGAGAACCGTCCCGGTCGTGGCCCCCGAATATTGCGGGTAAAGTGGCGCGATCAGGATGCGATTGCACCCCGCCGCCTTCATGGCCTGCAACTGATCGGCAATCGATGGATTTCCATAGCGCATGGCGTAACGCACATCCGCCGCGCCGGCCATGCGGCTGGCCAGAGCGTCGGCCTGCCCGGCGGTGAAGAACGCCAGCGGAGAGCCTTTGTCGGTCCAGACCTTGGCATAGGCTTCGGCCGATTTCTGGGGGCGTGTATTGAGGATGATCGCACGCAAGATCGGCTGCCAGATCAGAGGCGGAATTTCGACCACGCGCCGGTCGGACAAAAACTGTTTGAGATAACGCTTTACGGCAGGCGTTGTCGGCTCGTCCGGCGTGCCGAGGTTGACGAGCAAGACGCCGATCTTCGGCGTTGCAACGGGAGGGTGGTCGGCAGGCAACACCATCATAATCCTCGCGATAGCAAAGGCAGCTCGCGCAGCCGAATGCCCGACGCCGAAAACAGCGCATTGGCGATTGCCGGGGCAACGGCGGGAACACCCAACTCGCTTACCCCGCCCGGCGCTTCATCGCTTCGAATGAATTCGACCGTTATTTCGGGAACATCCGACGATTTGGGGAGGTCGATGTCGCGGAGCCGTCGGCTGGTCGGAAGACCTTGTTCATATTCCGTCGATGTCCCCAAAGCCTGCGCCAGCCCAAAAACTATTCCGCCCTCAATCTGTTGCCGGGCGACGTCGGGATTAATCAGGCGCCCGCAATCCGCCATGGCATAGATGCTTTCGACGCGCACACCATTTTCTCCGGTTCGTGCGGTGACGACCACGGCGATGTGGCTGCCGCGCATCGAATGGCAGCCAATGCCTTTGCCACTGCCCGCCGCGCCGCCGTCCCAACCGGCCATGCTGGCAACACCGGTAAGGCACCGCGCCAGCCGCGTTTGGCCGACCAGCATCTGCATCCGGTACGACAAAGGTTCGACCCCGGCCTGATGCGCCAGTTCATCGATAAAGCCTTCTATAAAAAAGCAGTTCGGCCCGTGCGCCATCGCCCGCATCGGCCCCGTCGGCATCGGCATGCTGACCGGAAAATGATCGATCGTTAAATTGGGTATCGCATAAGGAGGCACGGCCCCATCGAGTGCCAGCACATCGAACTCGCCGCTTGCCGATACTCGCGCATCATTGGCGCTCGCGCCGTCGATGCGATTTGCAAGCTCACGCATTGTCGAGGCTGACGCGATGCGAACCGCAAGGGCGGCCACCCGGCCCTCGCGATCCAATGCTGCCGACATCCGTCCCAGCGCCGGGCCACGCACGTGATCGCGAATGAAATCTTCGGGCCGCGACCAGACAAGCTGCACCGGCCGACCGACTTCTTTTGCGATAACAGCAATTTGAGCGGCAATCAGATTGTCGAAATTGCGATCGAAGCTTCCGCCGGCGATAGCGGGATAGATGACGACATCATTCGTATCGATGCCGATAGCTTTGGCTGCTGCTGCCTTCGCGGCTTGCGGTGCCTGACTGGCAATCCACAATTGCAACCTGCCATCATTAAATTCGGCAGTGGCGGTGCGCGTTTCAATCGGGGCGTGGGTAGCCGCAGCAATTGCATAATCGGCCTTGAAGACGCGTGTTGCGGCTTCGTCCGACAGCGCGGCATCGACGTCGCCTTCGTTAATCAGCCGCGAACCCGGGCCTTTGGCGATTGCATCGGACAGGCGCTGGCTCATCTGGCCGCTATCCGCCAAGCGGCCCTTTGTGACAAAGACCGGTGCCATTGCATCGAGCGCGCGGTTTGCCGCCCACCAGTTGGTTGCAACGGCAGCGACCCAGTGATCGGTCTGGACAACGTTCAGCACACCGTTGATTTTGAAAGCGGCTTTGCGGTTTGCCGACTTTAGCGTCGTCTCCCCTGCCGGTCCCCCTCTGACCGAGGCGTAGAGCATGTCTGGTAACCGGATATCGCCTGCAAAACTGGCGCTGCCATCGACCTTTGACGCCAGATCGAGCCTTGGCGCATCGCGTCCCGACAAATGATTGCGGGCCGAGGGGTGAAGCGGGATTGGCGACGGCGGTTCGAGGGCGGACGCTTCGACAACGAGATCGGCGAATGCGATGCGCTTCTTTCCGAACGTTACAAAGCCTTTGTCGGTCTGGCATTGCTCCCATTCGATGTCCCACCTGGCAGCCGCTGCCTGGCATAACAACGCTCGCGCGGTTGCGCCTGCTTCGCGGCAGGGAAGTTCAAACTGCCGTACCGAAGACGACCCGCCCGTTACCGTAAAAGTTTCGCGCGCCGCAAGCTGGTTGACAACAGATGCCAATGGTCCGTCATCGGCCGTCCAGACAACATTGTCCGGTAAAAATGCCGGAGCCCATTCGCGTGCCAGCAATTTATTGGCGAAAACAGGGCTGGGCGGCACCGGCTGCACCGCGACCGAGCGCCAGTCCGCGCCAAGCTCGCCTGCGACGATTTGCGCGAGTGCGGTGTAGACGCCCTGCCCGGATTCACTCTGCGGAATAGCGACGATGACCTTGCCATCTTCGGCGATTTTCAGCCAGGGGCCAAATAGATGTTCGCCTTCGACGGTGCGCAGATTGGGCTGATATTTGCGCGGCCACACGCCCCAGGCGATGAGCAGCCCCACCCCCACTCCGCCGCCGACAAGCAACTGGCGACGGCTTGGTCCGGATTTTTCCTCCCCCTCGCCAATCATGCGGCGTTTGCTTTTGGATTGTCCATCCAGTCGATGACCCGTTTGGCAATTGCTGCATAGGCCGCGCCGATGGGCCCGTCGCCCAGGGCAAGCGGCTCGCCCGCGTCGCTCGCGACACGGATCTGTATATCGAGCGGAATCCGGCCCAGAAAAGGAATGCCCAGTTTATCGGCTGCAGCCTCGGCACCGCCCGAGCCAAACGGGTCGCTCATCTCGCCGCAATGCGGGCAAAGATATCCAGCCATATTCTCGACCAGCCCGATTATCGGCACTTTGGCGGTATCGAAAAAGCTAATCGCCCGCGCTGCATCCATCAGCGCCAGATCCTGCGGCGTCGATATGATGACTGCCCCTTCCGGCTTGTGCTTCTGGATCATCGACAGCTGGATATCCCCGGTTCCCGGCGGCAGATCGACAATGATATCGCGCACATTGCCCCATTTTGCATCGACAAGCTGCGACAGGGCATTTCCCGCCATAGGTCCGCGCCAGGCAATGGCTTGCCCTTCATTCACCAACTGCCCCATCGACAGGAACGGAATGTCGCCCGCGCCTGCAATCGGGATCAGCATCTTGCCGTCGGCTTCGGGTTTTACACCCTCTACGCCCATCAGCCGCGGTTGCGACGGGCCGTAGATATCGGCATCGACCAGGCCCATCGAACGACCCGCGCGCGCCATTGCGACAGCGAGATTGGCCGACAGGGTGGATTTGCCGACACCGCCCTTGCCGCTGGCGACCGCAATCAGGCGCGGCTTTATGCGTTCCGCCGTGATCATCAGCCGGACCGAACGAGCGCCCGCATTGGCAAGCTTTGCACGCAGTTCGGTCTCAATCATTTCCCTTTCCGCGATTGACATGCCCGAGACGTCGAGCACCACAGACACGTCGGCGTCGGCCACTTTCACGCTCGATGCGCGCGGGCCTGCAATCACAGCTATAATATCGGAAAAAGGTTCAAAATCGGCCATCGACTGCCGAATAGAATCAGAATTGCGGGATTGACACTGTTTTTCTGAAAAACCATTCCTATAAAGGTTCCATGAGCAAAAAATTTGACGATCAGGGGTCCGTTATTTTGGCAGTCGATGGAAAGGGTCCGTGGGATTCAAGCGGTTCCAGTGACAATGGCAAATCGGGCAAACCCGACGTGCAGGCCGGCGGCGGCAGTTCCAAACCGGAGCCTGTAAACCCATGGGATCCAACCCCCGGCGTTGCCCCACAAGCAGGTCGTCAACGCGGTCCCTCATTGGAAGATTTGCTGCGCCGGACTGGTGGCGGCAAGGGCGGCGGCTTTGGCGGAATGCCGAAGCGAGCCGACGGCAAAAGCTGGTGGCCGATTATCATCGGAGCGATTGTTGCGCTTTGGCTGGTCTGGACCAGCTTTCATCGCCTCGGGCCCGAGCAGGAAGGCGTCGTGACATTCTTCGGAAAATATTCGCGAACCGTCGGGCCTGGCATTCAGCTCACATTGCCTGCACCGATTGAGAACATTCAAAAAGTCGACACAAAGCAGATTCAAACAACTTCGGTAGGCTCGCCAAAGGCGAGCAGCGAGAATCTGGTTTTGACCAAGGATCAAAGCATCATCGACATGGCCTATGACGTGCGCTGGTCGATCAAAAACCCTGAATTGTACCTGTTCCAGCTCGAAAGCGCGGAAGGCACGGTCAAGGAAGTGGCGGAAAGCGCCATGCGCGCCGCAGTCGCCAATTTCGATCTGACTCAGGCCATTGGTCCTGGACGCGGTGCGATCGAACTTGAAGTGCGCAGACGGATGCAGCAGGTGCTCGATGAATATCGTGCAGGCGTGCTCGTCCAGAGCATCTCGATCCGTCAATCAGACCCGCCAGCCGAAGTGAATGACGCATTCCGTGAAGTGAACGCCGCCCAACAGCGGCGGGAAAGCTACATGAATGACGCCCGCGCCTATGCCAGCCGCGTCACCGAGCTCGCGCTGGGCGAGACGGCAGAGTTCGACAAGATTTACGTGCAGTATCGTGAAGCGCCCGAGGTGACCAAACGCCGGCTCTATTATGAGACCATGGAGCAGGTCTTGGGCAAGGTCGATAAGACGATTGTCGAAACTGGCGGCGTAACGCCCTATTTGCCTATTCCCGAATTCCAGAAAAAACCATCAACTAAGGATGCGCCAGTTACCGTGACGGGGGCAAAGCAATGATCCAGACATTAACCCGCAACCCGGTTTATCTTGGCCTTGCCGCGCTTGGCGCACTCGTGCTGGTGAGCATGTCGGTTAACATCGTGCCCGAAACGCAGCAGGCAATCATCAGCAGCTACGGCAAGGTCGACCGGGTGGTGAACCCCTACCGTGAGGGCGAACAATTCGGTGCGACACGTGCCGGTCTTACCTTTCGCATTCCCTTCGTCGAACAGATCCAGCTCATCGACAAGCGTGTCTTGAGCGTCGAGATGGAACAGCAGGAGGTGCTGTCGACCGACCAGCTTCGCCTCCAGGTCGATGCCTTTGCCCGGTTCCGGATTACCAAGCCCGATCAGATGTACCGGACGATCCGCACCGAGGACCGGCTTCGTGATCAGCTGCGGACTATCCTTGGCTCGTCGCTGCGTAACGAGCTTGGCAAGCGGACCTTCGTTGCCCTGCTGAGCGCCGAACGCGGCGAGGTTATGGAGAATATCCAGACTGCGCTAAACCGCGAGGCCGGAAAATATGGTGCTGAAGTCATCGACGTCAGGATCAAGCGGGCCGACCTTCCCGCCGCTACGCTCCAGTCGGCGTATAACCGGATGCGAAGCGCCCGTAATCAGGAAGCTATTGCGATCGATGCCGAAGGCCAGAAAGAGGCGCAGATTATCCGTGCCGATGCCGAGGCCGAAGCTGCACGCATTTACGCCATTAGCTATGGCAAGGATCCGGAATTTTACGACTTCTACCGCGCCATGCAAAGCTATCGCCAGACCTTCCAGAATGGCGAAGGGCAGACCAATATGGTGATTTCGCCGAACAATGATTATTTGCGCAAGTTCCGCGAAGGACGTTAGTCGAACGATGAACGACATTAGCCGGTTGGTCCGGCGCCCATTCAATCGGCGTTAAGCTTTGGCGCGGCATCGAATGGCTGAATTTTGAGGGCATTTTGTCCATCTGAATGAACGAGAAGGAATGACATCCGTGCGTTACGCTTATGCAGTTACCACCGCTATTTTGATGGCTGGCGGCACCGTCGCTTTGGTCAATGGTAATCCGGTTACGGCGCAAACAGGTGCGCCTGTTTCGGAGTCGGTTAATCTCGCGCCAGGCGGCGCGCCATCAACCTTTGCCGATCTGGCCGCGCAATTGCAGCCCGCCGTCGTCAATATCGCAACCCGGCAGAAGGTTCAGGTCGCAACCAGTTTCAATCCCTTTACCGGCGAACGTCGTCCGGTCACGCAGGATCAGCAAAGCGGGGGATCGGGTTTTCTGATTTCTGCCGATGGTTACATCGTCACCAACAACCATGTGGTCGCTGGCGGCCCGGCTGGCGAAGCGGTCGACCGAGTCACCGTTACGCTGTTCGATGGCAAGGAGTATCAGGCCGAGATCGTCGGACGCGATCCGTCGTCCGATATCGCCCTGCTTAAAATTCGCGCGACAGGTTTGCCGTTCGTCAAAATGGCCGATTCCAAAACCAGCCGCGTTGGTGATTGGGTGATCGCAATCGGCAATCCGCTTGGCCTTGGCAACACGGTGACCGCAGGCATTATCTCTGCGCTTCAGCGCAACATCGGGGCTGGCGGTGCCTACGACCGCTTCATCCAGACCGATACGGCCATCAACCCCGGCAACAGCGGCGGGCCATTGTTCAACCTCAAGGGCGAAGTGGTCGGCATCAATAACCGTCTGATCTCGCCAGTGGGTGCCAATATCGGTGTGGGCTTTGCAATCCCTGCCGAAGAAGCCGTCCCGGTTGTCGAATCGCTCAAAAAGGGCGTTCGGCCCGAGCGGGGATATCTCGGCATCAGCATCACGCCTGTTGGCGAAGACCTGGCCGATGCGCTTGGACTTGAAAAGAACAGGGGCGAGTTTGTTGCCCGTGTCGTGGCGGGTGAAGCCGGTGATAAGGCTGGCCTGAAAGAAGGCGATATCGTCCTGAAAGTCGACGGACAGGACGTATCGCCTGAGAAGACCCTGTCCTATATCGTCGCCAACAAAAAACCCGGTAGCCGCATCCCGCTCGACATTTTGCGCGAAGGCAAGCCGCAAAGGCTAACGGCAGTCGTCGGCGCTCGGCCACCCGAGGAAAAGATTGTTCAAAGCAGCTTCAACCCGGAAGAGAACAAGGATTTCGACAAGGATAGCGATTCGCCCGACGCGAAGATCATCCGCGACGCAATCGGCCTTAGCGTCATTCCGCTCGACGCCGAAATCGCGGCTCAACTGGGCATGGGTGCCGATACCAAGGGTGTAGTCATCGACGTTCCCGGTGCCGGTACCGGTGCGCAGGCCGGTCTGCGCCGTGGCGATGTGATCGTATCGGCTACCTATCAGCCGGTCACCACGCCGGCTGCGCTCGCGGCTGCGATAAAGAGCGCCAAGGCCGCGGGACGCAGTGCGATCCTCCTCGGTGTAAAGCGGCGTGGCGCCACCACGCAATATGCCACGATCCGCATCGAAGATTAATCACAGGCTTGTTCATTACCGCCAGCGGGTGTTAGTCAGTTGACATGACACTGACCGACTCCCGCTGGCGCGACGATGCTGATGCAATTCTTCCCGAACTCGTCGAATTGCGACGTGATATTCACCGCGAACCCGAGCTCGGCTTGCAAAATCCCAAAACGCTGGCGAAAATCAAGGCAGCGCTTGCGGGACTGCCGCTCGAGTTTCGCGAGGGGCCATCGACGACCGGGTTGATCGCGACATTACGCGGGCCATCGAACGGGCGCACCATATTGCTGCGCGGCGATATGGACGCGCTGCCCCTGAACGAAGATACCGGGCTCGATTACAGCTCGAATACGGCAGGCGCGATGCACGCTTGCGGTCATGATACGCACGTTGCGATGCTGGTAGGTGCGGCCAAAATGCTCTGCGCCAGGCGTGACAACCTGACCGGTACCGTCCAGTTCATGTTTCAGCCGGGCGAGGAAGGCCATCACGGCGCGCGCTTCATGCTCGATGATGGCCTGATCGATCCGCTACCCGATGCCGCGTTCGCGTTGCATATCATGCCCAAGGCGCCGCGCGGGGTATTTACCGGTCGCGCCGGGCCGCTGCTCGCATCGTCCGACGTACTCAGCATCACGGTCAAAGGCGCAGGCGGCCACGCATCGATGCCGCATGACGCCATCGACCCGATTCCAGTCGCCTGCGAAATCGTCTCGGCCATCCAGACGATGGTGACGCGCAAGGTCTCGGTTTTCGATCCGGCAGTTATCACGATCGCGAAAATCGCAGCGGGGACCACGAATAATATCATTCCGGAAACCGCCCACATGCTCGGCACCATCCGCACCTTGTCGCCGCAGCAGCGTTCCCGGGTGGCGGCGGAGTTAAATCGCCTCGCGCCCGGCATCGCCGCCGCGCATGGCTGCACCGCAGATGTCCATATCGAGCCCGGCTTTCCGGTCACAGTATGTGACGCACGAGCGGTCCGGTTCGGACAGAAGGTGGTCGAGGAAACATTCGGCGAAGAAAGCTGGATCAGCCTCGACACGCCAATCATGGGCGCCGAAGATTTCGCCTATGTTCTCGAAAAAGTCCCCGGCGCGATGTTCTTTTTAGGCGCAAGCCATGAAGGCGACGACTGGCGCTCCTGCTGCGGCCTCCATTCGAACCGCATGGTCCTCGACGACAGCGTGATGGCGCGCGGCGCAGCGGTGCATGCCGCCATCGCCGAGCGCTTTTTGGCCGACGGGTTTGAGTGATATCTCAATTTTTATCTCACCCAAAGCACCAAAGGACCTAAGAGAGCATTACACCCCATAAACTGCTGCCAATTTCGCATTCTGGATTGCCATCACAAATGCGCTTCGCGCAAATTACACTTCTTCGGTCCTTTGGTGCTTTGGGTGACATAAAATTATTTTCGCGCCGCCCTCTCCACCGCGCGCATTACACGCAGGACATTGCCCTGCGCTATTTTAGCAAGATCGGCTTTCGAATATCCGCGCCGGACGAGTTCGGCAAAAAGCGCTGGATAGGTTGAGACATTTTCAAGACCTACGGGCAGTTCATCGACGCCGCCGAAATCGCCACCTATTCCGATATGGTCGATACCAGATACCTTGCGGATATGGTCGATATGGTCGGCCACCTGCGCCAGCGTGGCCTTCGGCTGAGGATTGGCCGCGACCCACGCATCGACGGCATCTTTTTCGCCGGCCGGATTACCTGTAAATTCAAGCTTCGCGCGTCCCGCCACGGCCGTCTTTTCATATTCCCACTGCCGCCGTTCCGCCGAGGTAAATCCGGGAACAAAGGTCACCATCACCACACCCCCGTTTTGCGGCAGGCGCTTGAGCACAGAGTCCGGCACATTGCGCGGATGCGGCGTCACGGCGCGCGCATTGCTGTGGGTGAACAGTACCGGCGCTGTCGTCTTGTCGAGCACGTCGTGCATCGTCGCCTCCGACACATGGCTGATATCGGCAATCATTCCCAGCCGGTTCATTTCGGCGAGCACCTGAAAGCCGAAAGGCGACAGTCCGTCGTGTTTGGGCGCGTCAGTCGCGCTGTCAGCCCAGTCAGTGGTCAGGCTGTGCGTGATCGTCATGTACCGCGCACCCAGCGCGTATGTCTGCCGCAATATTTCCAGTGAGCCGCCAATCGAGTGCCCGCCCTCCATGCCGATCAGTGAAGCGATCTTTCCCTTCTTCATCGCCGCCTCGGCCTCGGCAGCACTCCCGGCAAAAGCAAGGCTGTCGGGATAGCGCGCGATCATCTGCCGGACGACGTCGATCTGCTTGATTGTCCGGGTAACAGCCTCTTCCTTTGGCAAGTCTGCATCGACATAGACGGACCAGAATTGCCCGCCCAGAAAGCCTGCCCGCGCCGTCGCAAAATCGGTGTGGGTCTTTGACAAGATGTCGGGCGGCAACTTGTTCAGATCGAACTTGGAAAAGTCGCGCCCGAACAACTCGGCTATCTGGTGCGGGGTATCATTATGCCCATCGATGACCGGCGTTTTCGCTAGCACCTCTCGTGCGACCTCTTCGGGCGTCGCAGCCGCAGCAGGCTGTGCCGTTGTCGCCAGCGCAGTCGCTACGCAAATCCCCAAAAGCGCTTGTAGGTTCACAGTAAAGTTCATTTTTCTCGTCACAACGTTACCCTTCCAACAGTGATATCCCTACTCATGCCCGATGCACGCGGCACTGGAAAAGAAATTTTAGCCCGTGCTGAAGGTTTGATCGAGATCAAAGCATAAGGCCGGCCGGCAAGATACAACGCCTCATCAGTCAGGAGACATTCGATGAGCATGCATTACACCGCCGAAACCTTTGCCGAGGCTCTTATCACTAGAAAAGCCACGCCATTTGCGACAAAAGTTGAGCGCAGTTTCGATCTGCCGCCGGTTCTGCATGCGGCTACGGTCGGTCTGTATTTCGCCTTTCTCGGGGTAATGGCGTTCGCCTTTCAGGATCGCGGCCTGATTATTCCAATGGCGATTTTCATTATCTATATCGTGATGGCATTCGGCGTTCCCGCGATGTGGGTGCGCATGAAACCCGAACATTCCGCCAAGCCGCTCGGTTGGGCCAATTTCAGCCGCTTCGGTATCGATACCTTTACCGGCAATATGACCGCAAAGGACGCGACCGGGCAGGTGCTTATCCTGCCTGTCCTGATCCTTGGCTGGGGCGTAGCAATTGCGTTTATCGCCTCGGCAGTGCGCTAGGCGACTAGCGCATGGAGGGCCGGCGCGTCGCGGATTTCGATCCCGCGTGCGCCGTGCCGCAATATGATCCCGCGAGTCTCGAGCCGGGAAAGCTGACGACTGACCGTTTCGATTGTTAGCCCCAGCAATCCAGCCATTTCGCCTCTGGTCAATGGCAGCTCGAAATTCGACGCGCGGTGGCATGGCGAATCGCTGGCGGCTTTTGCGAACGCATCGATCAGCCCGGCAACGCGGACCTCGGCAGAACGTCGTCCCATCAGGTCGATCAGACTGCGGGTCTCGAACAGATCCTCCGCCGATCGGCGAAGCAGAGCAGTTGCGAGCGCGGGAAACTTCTGGACAGCTGCCGCATACTCCACGCTCGAAAAAACACACAGACGGCTATCGGCGAGCGCGATCACATCGTGGTGGGCGAGTGGAGCAAACATCTCGCCGACAAAACCGGCAGGATGAATGAGCGAAATTATCCGTTCGGTACCGTCCCGGTCAAAACTGGCAATCTTGAGCGCGCCGGAGATCAAGGTCGCGCACGCGACATTCTCGTCGCCCGCCGCCATCACGGTCTCACCGCGTTTTACATCGCGATGCCTGCCGATCCGCGCCAGCTCCCCTCGGTCATCTTTATCCAGCGCCGAACAGGCCGCTCGATCGCGGACGGGGCAGCTTTCACAGGCGAGCGAAGTTGTCATGGCTACGGCACCAACACAGTATCCACCGCCTCCGCCGCCAATTCCGGGTAATCGAGCGTGTAATGCAAACCGCGACTTTCGTGCCGCGCGAGTGCCGAGCGGATGATGAGGTCGGCCACCTCCACTAGATTGCGCAACTCGACGAGGTCCGGCGTAACGCGGAAATGGCGGTAATAATCGGCAACCTCACGGCGCAGCAGGTCGATGCGGTGCTGCGCTCGTTCGAGGCGCTTTGTCGTCCGCACAATCCCGACGAAATTCCACATGAACTGGCGGATTTCGCGCCAGCACTGGGCAATGACCACCTCCTCGTCGCTATCGGTTACGCGGCTTTCGTCCCAGCCGCGAATGGCGGGCGGCGGTGGCAGGCTATCCCAATTTGCCTCGATATGCCGCGCGCAGGCGTCGCCGAACACGAAACATTCGAGCAGCGAATTCGACGCCAGCCGGTTTGCACCGTGAAGGCCAGACTGCGTGACTTCGCCCGCCGCGTACAGCCCCGGCGCATCGGTTCGCCCGTCAAGGTCGACTAGCACCCCCCCGCAGGTATAATGCTGCGCGGGCACCACCGGAATCGGCTCCTTCGTTATGTCGATGCCAAGTCCCAAAAGCTTCTCGTAAATATTGGGAAAATGCTCTTTCACAAATTCAGCCGGCCTGTGGCTAATGTCGAGATGGACATAATCGAGCCCATCACGCTTTATTTCGGCATCGTTGGCGCGAGCAACGATATCGCGCGGCGCAAGCTCGGCGCGCTCGTCATAATCGGGCATGTAGCGATGTCCGGTCTTGGGGTTTTTGAGGATGCCGCCCTCGCCGCGCACCGCTTCGGTAATCAGGAAATTTTTGACTTCCAGATTATAGAGGCACGTCGGATGGAATTGCATGAACTCCATGTTCGAAATCCGGCACCCTGCGCGCCAGGCCATGGCAATGCCGTCACCCGTCGCACCGCGGGGCGCGGTTGAATAGAGATAGGTTCGCCCTGCGCCACCGCACGCCAATATTGTCGCACGTGCGCAAAAGGTTTCGACCTTGCCGCTTGTGCGATTGAGCGCATAGACGCCGTGAATGCGGCCCGAGGTTGAAAATCGCTCCTGATGCCGACCTGTAATGAGGTCGATTGCGACCATGTCGGGGATAAGCATGATGTTGGGATTGGCCTTTGCCGCCGCCTCCAGAGCCTGCTGAACCGCCCATCCGGTTGCGTCATCGACATGCACGATTCGCCGGTGGCTGTGGCCGCCCTCGCGCGTCAGATGCCAGTCATTTCCGTCGAGATTGAACGGCACGCCAAGCTTTGCAAGCCGTTCGATAGCCTCGGGCGCGTTTTCAATGACGAATTCGACGGTCGCCCGGTTATTGAGGCCGCCGCCCGCTACCATCGTGTCGTCGATATGGTTGGCAAAGTTGTCGCCGGGTTCGAGCACCGCGGCGATCCCCCCCTGAGCCCACGCCGTCGCGCCGTCGGACAGCGAACCTTTGGCAAGGACCATGACTTTCTTGGTGGTCGCGAGCTGCAACGCAGCGGTCAGCCCGGCTGCGCCGGAACCGATAATGATGACATCGGCCTCCATTACTGGTTGCTCGTCAGGCGCAGGAATACATCTTCAAGGTCTGCCTCCTTGGTCGTCACATCGACAATGCCAAGGCCAAGGCCCTGCATAGCGGTCAGGACCTCGCCTGCGTTCATCCGGTCCTTGTTGTAGGTAATTTCCACCGTTCGGTCGGCCACCAGCTCCGACTTTTCGAACGCCGCATGCTGCGGCGCTTCGGTGACGTCGCGATCAAGCGTCAGCACAACCGCCTTTTCGCGCGCCATTCCGACCAGCTCGCGGGTCGGCTTGTTCGCGATAAGCTTGCCGTGGTTGATAATCGCGATGCGGTCGCACAATTGCTCCGCTTCTTCGAGATAATGCGTGGTCAGAACGACCGTCACGCCTTGCTGGTTCAGTTCGACAACATAGTCCCAAAGCTGCTGGCGAAGTTCGATATCGACCCCGGCAGTCGGCTCGTCGAGCACGATGACAGGCGGCGAATGCACCATTGCCTTGGCGACGAGCAAGCGCCGCTTCATGCCCCCTGACAATGTCCGCGAATAGGCATCGGCCTTGTCTTCAAGCCGCACGGCTTTTAGCAATTCCATGGTTTTCCGTTTCGCCTTCGGCACCCCATATAGCCCGGCTTGCAGCTCAAGCGCTTCCTTGGGCGTGAAAAACGGATCGAACATGATTTCCTGCGGCACGATACCGATCGAGGCCTTGGCATTGCGCGGGTGGGCATCGATATCGAAGCCCCAGATTTCGGCAGAGCCGGACGTTTTCATGACCAGTCCGGCCAAAATATTGATCAGCGTCGATTTACCCGCACCATTCGGCCCAAGCAGCCCGAATATCGACCCTTGCGCAACATCGAAGCTGACATCGTCAAGCGCCTGCTTCCCTCCCGCATATCGTTTCGAGAGAGCTTTAATCGAGATTGCTTGTTCGGACATCGTGACGCGATAGCGAAGGCGGCCATGTGGCGCAATCGCAGCGATTAAGGTTTACAGCGGATTTACCACAGACGGTTACCAGAATCATATGTCGACGCCGTATCGGCCGATGGGTGAAAACTCTTTCTCGTCATTTCCTGCGACTGGCACTGGCCACTCCCTTGCTGTTCGCGGGAATACAGAATGCGTATGCCTTGCCGGGCACCACGCAGACGCAGATTGTCAAACCGGGCGCGGTCGTCAATGCAACGCCGCTCGATTTTGGTTCCGTGATACCCG
>CALRMO020000023.1:0-23169 GCA_943369235.1 Sphingomonas paucimobilis | reverse complement strand
CAAAATCGAAAACGGCAGAATGACAATCACCTGACGGGCGGCTTGAGTTGCTGTGGCAAGTCGGCCAAGAGGCGCCTATGGCCGATCTGCATCCCCGCCCATTGGTGCCCATTGCCGTCGCATGTGCGGGCATCGGGACTTTTTCGCTGATGGATGCGGCGATGAAGGATCTGGCTTTGGGGCTTGGTGCCTACAACGCGGTTCTCTGGCGCAATAGTCTTGGCGCATTGTTGATGGGGCTGATTTTCTTGGCCTGGCGGCAGAAATGGCCGCCCGTGTCCATCCTCAAAATCCATCTCTGGCGAAGCATAATTGTTGCGGTGATGGCCGTCAGCTTCTTTTGGTCGCTTACCAAATTGCCGTTGGCCGAGGCAATCGGGCTGAGCTTCATTGCGCCCGTGATCGCGCTTTACCTTGCAGCGGTGATGCTGGGGGAGACCATCGGCCGTGAGGCGATATGGGCGTCACTTGCTGGCTTAGGGGGCGTCATCATCATCATCGCGGGCCGGTTGAGCGGTGATTACACGATGGGGCATGTATGGGGTGCTGCTGCTGTGCTGTTCTCGGCGGTGGTCTTTGCCTATAATCTTATCCTCGCGCGCAAGCAGGCGCAGGTTGCTGGCCCGGTTGAAATCGCCTTTTTCCAGAACCTGTTCGTCGCCGCAACACTCAGCCTTGCTGCGCCGTGGTTTCTTGAGCCCTTTGCGTTTTCGGATATGCCGATGATTGGCGGCGCGGCAGCGCTCGCGATCACCTCGCTGCTGTTGCTCAGCTGGGCTTACGCGCGCGCTGAAGCGCAAGTGCTGATACCAGTCGAGTATACCGCCTTTATCTGGGCAGCATTTTTCGGCTGGCTGTTTTTTGCTGAGCCGATCACCTGGCCAGTGCTGATCGGTACTTTGCTGATCGTCTGTGGCAGTATAATTGCCGCGCGTGCCAAGCCCCCGGCCGTTAATCAAGTCGAAATCGCGACGGTGTAACGCGGACGTCATGGCGGTCGCGCACATCTTGTCGAGCTTTGGCCGCAAATTGGCTGAACGGCGTCACGCTCGCGCGGTCCGCGATATTCTCGATACGCCGCCAATTTCTCCAGCCGAGGACGGTCTTGTCCTGTTTTCGATGATCGGCACGGCGGTGCTGCTGCCCTATCTTGTCGCGGTAAAGTCGCTTCACGCGCAGTTGAAACGCGGCCGGGTCATCCTGCTTGATGACGGAACGCTGACGACCACGGACAAGGCGGTCTTGGCCTATCATGTCGGCGATCCCAAGATATTGACCTTTGCGGACGTCGTCACTGCCCCGTGCCCCAAGGGCAATTGCTGGGAGCGGTTGCTCGCTATTCTCGATTTGACGCAGGATAACTTCGTCATTCAACTCGATTCCGACACGGTTACGCTCGGCCCAATTCCCGAGGTCGTGGCGGCCATTAACGCCAATCGCAGCTTCACGCTGGGCGGCGGATTGGAGGATGTCGAGCACGGGTTTATGACCATCCCGACAATGATCCAGGACATTTACCGCGATGGCCCGGTTACGCAGCATATCCAGTCGGTGATAGAATCGGCGATGCGCGAGATGCCCGGTGCCGAAAATCTGAGATATATCAGGGGCTGCGCCGGCTTTGCTGGATTTGCCAAAGGCACACAGGGTCGGACCTTCGCCGAGCGATTCGCCGTCGACGCAGGCCGCGCGGTCGGCCCGCGTTTTGCCGAATGGGGCAGCGAGCAGGCGGCATCGAATTTTGTCATCGCGAATGCTCCGCACCCTATCCAGCTTCCCTATGACCGGTATACAAATCATTGGGAGGAGCCGCTGCCCGCCGATCCTTGTTTCATTCACTATATCGGAACCTACCGCTATGACCGCGGTAGCTATCTTGCTTCTACACGGCGGGCAATCGAGTTGCTCAAGCCGCCAGCGCCGAATAAATCATCGTCTTGATTTCGCGGCGCACCGGATAGGTGCTCGACGGCATTAGCTGAGTCATGAAGATCATGATGATGTCCTCAACCGGATCGACGAAGAAGGCGGTCGAATACATTCCGCCCCAATAGAAATCGCCAGTCGAACAGGGGGTAAGGGTCGCTGCGCTGTCGATGGTGGTTGCAAAGCCCAAGCCAAAGCCGATGCCCGCCATTTCGGCCTCGCTGAACAAAGATTTCGACATTTGGGTCAGGTCCTGGCCGCCGGGCAGGTGGTTTGCGGTCATCAGCTCAAGCGTTTTGGGGCTGATGATCTGAACGCCGTCCAATGCGCCGCCGTTCAGCAACATCCGGCAAAAGCGATGGTAATCCGCAACAGTCGATGCAAGGCCGCCGCCGCCCGAATTGAATGACCAGCCTTTGGTCCACAGGCTATCCGTCCCCGCCCCGTCGATTAGCTTCGTCTTAGTTGCCGGGTCGAACGCATAGCATAAGGGAAGGCGCGACGCCTTGTCTGCAGGAACGGTGAAAAATGTGTCGTCCATGCCGAGCGGCGCAAAAATATGGTCGCGGAAATAGTCGGGAAGCGACTGCCCGCTGATACGTTCAATCAGCACGCCAAGCACGTCGGTCGACACCGAATAATTCCATTGCGTGCCGGGGTCGAACTCAAGCGGGATAGTCGCGAGCGTGTCGATGAAGCTTTGCGAGCTGCTTTTGGTCCAGCTTTCGACATCGGTCTTGCGATAGGCCGCGTCGATATTGCTGCGTTCCTGGAAGCTGTAGGTAAAGCCAGCCGTGTGGCGAAGGACATCGACAATTCGCATCGGCGACGCGGGGGGACGGCTGGCGAAAGGCACATTGCCGCCGCCTGCGACGAAGACGCCTAGTTTGGCGAATTCGGGAATATATTTGGCGACTGGGTCGGTAAGTGCGACCTTGCCCTGTTCGACCAGCTGCATGAACGCGACGGACGTGATGGGTTTGGTCATCGAAGCGATGCGGAAAATCGCGTCTTCGGCCACGCCCGACGACCAGTTCAGCGCAATATCGTCGCCGCGCCCGACGAGAAGTGACGCAAAGGGCAGCTTTCCTGTATCGAGATAGTTGGCCTGGATGAAATCGGTAATCCGATGCAGGCGGTCGGGCAGGAAGCCTAGGTCTGTCACTATCGTCATGTGCGCTCTCCCTCTCCCCTCGCGGGAGAGGAAAGACTTGGCTTGGAAACTTGTTTCCTAGCAAGTCTTGGTGAGGGGGCTTTGGCGGCCCCACCCTCACCAACTCCGACTAGGCAGCGAGCTGCCAAGTCTCCATATCCTCTCCCGTCAAGGGAGAGGGGAAGGTGCATTGCGCTCATACTGCGGTTTGTCCTGTCAATTGGCGGGTTACGGGGTGTGAACTGGATAGGCCGCCGTCAACAGCAATGGCCTGGCCGTTGACGTAAGAAGCTTGATCGCTGGCGAGGAACAAGGCGACATTGGCAAGCTCCTCCGGCTGAGCGCCGCGACGAAGCGGGTTCAGCCGTCCTATCTTCTCGGTCACACCCTTTTCCTTGGCATAATCGAATGTCGGCTTGGTCATTCCGGTTTCGGTAAGACCAGGGCAAATTGCGTTGCAGCGGACATTCGTGCCCGACAGTTGCTGCGCTGTGACCTTGGCAAGATTGATGACACCGGCCTTCGATGCCGAATAAGGCGGGCCGCCTGCGCCCGAACGAATGCCTGCGACGCTTGCAGTCAGTATGATCGAGCCGCCATTGTCGGCATCGGCCATGACCTTGCCGGCATGTTTGACCATCAGCCACGGGCCAATGAGGTTTACGCGAAGTACGCTTGTGAAATTCTCGACAGTGTTGTCGAAGATACCCTCCATACCGCCCGATATACCGGCGTTAGCGAAAGCGATGTCGATATGGCCGTGCAGTTCAATGGCCTTTGCAACAATCGCTGCAACATCGGCTTCGTCGCCCGCGTCCATCTGGACGGAAGTTGCGGCATCGCCGATCATCGCTGAAGTGTCATGCACTGTCGCCGCCATATCGCCCAATATGACCTTTGCCCCTTCGTCCGCAAAACGGATCGCCGACGCGCGGCCAATGCCGGAACCTGCGCCAGTGATGATAGCGACTTTGCCGTTCAATGCTCCGGTCATACGACTACGCCTCCGTCCACCACGATTGTCTGGCCGGTCATAAAGGTCGATGCGTCGGACGCAAGGAACACGGCTGCGCCTGCGATCTCACGCGGCTCGCCGATCCTCCCCAGCGCCGCGCCCGAAATCGACGCTTTCAAATTCTCGGGATTTTCCCACAAGGCCTTCGCAAAATCGGTTTTGACCAGGCCCGGTGCAATCGAGTTGATACGGACATTGTGCGGCCCATATTCACGTGCCAGATTCTTGGTCATCTGGATATCGGCTGCTTTGGTGATCGCATAGGCTCCCAAGATAGGCGACCCGCGCAAGCCGCCGATAGAGGACACGATGACGATCGAGCCGAATTTGCGCTTGATCATTTCGGGTACGACCATCTGGATCAGCCAGTGCTGCGACACGATATTATGGTCGAGCGTTTTCCGCAGCTGCTCGTCGGTAATCGTCGCCATCGGGCCATAATGCGGGTTCGACGCCGCGTTGCAGACGAGGACGTCGATTTTGCCAAACGCCTTGCGCGTCTCGTCGACCAGATTTTGCAGGCTCTCCTTTGAGGACAGGCTGGATGCAACGGCAATGGCCGCGCCGTCGTGCTCGGCGTTAATGCCGTCGGCCACCTTTTGGCAGTCATCGATATTCCGGCTGGAAATCGCTACCTTCGCGCCATGCGCCGCCATTTCCTCGGCAATCGCCTGCCCAATGCCGCGTGAAGAACCAGTGATGATAGCGACCTTGCCGGTCATATCGAATAACGACATTCTACTCTCTCCTAATCCTCCCCGCCTGCGGGGAGGGGGACCATCCAAAGGATGGTGGAGGGGGCCCTCCTGTCTAACGCTGTGCTGGCGGAGGGCCCCCTCCGTCAGCCTGTCGGCTGCCACCTCCCCGTGAACGGGAGGAGTATTACGCGCCCGCTTTTTCCGCAAATTTCCAGGCGGATTCGGCAAGCGGGAACACGCGTTCGGCCATCGCTTGTGCGTGCGACGAACTTGCGGTACCGTCGATGACCCGCTTCTTTATACCTTGGATGATGCCTGCGAGCCGAAAGAAGTTATAGGCAAAATACCAGTTCATGTCGGGCACGCCGTCGCGGTTCGTAGCGGCGCAATAGCGCTCGACCATCTCGTCGAGTTCGGGAATGCCCAATGCTGCGCGGTCGAGGTCCATGACGCCCGAACGGCCTTCGTTCTGAGTCACCCAAGCCATCGCGACATAAGTGAAATCGGCAAGCGGATCGCCAAGCGTCGACAGCTCCCAATCGAGCACCGCGCGAACGACCGGCTCCTTGGCATCGAAGATCATATTATCGATCCGGTAATCGCCGTGGACGACGCTGGTGCGAGTCTGTTCGGGCAAAGTTTTGGGAAGCCATTCAATCAGACGCTCCATTTCGGGCATAACTTCGGTTTCGGACGCGCGATATTGTTTGGTCCAGCGATCGACCTGACGCCCGAAATAATTGCCCGGCTTGCCGAAGTCGGAAAGCCCTGCGGCCTCGACATCGATGTTGTGCAGCGCGGCCAGCGTGTCGATCATCGCCTCATAGGTCGCACGACGTTCGGCTGGGTTCGAGTCGGGCATCGCGCCATCCCAGATCGTCCGGCCCTCGACCATGTCCATGATGTAGAACATGGCACCGATGACGCTGTCGTCGGTGCACAGGCCGTATGGCTTCGCGACCGGAAAGCCGGTCGGGTGAAGTCCGGCGATGACTTTATATTCACGGTCCACTGCGTGCGCGCTGGGTAGCAACACGCCCAAGGGCTTGCGGCGAAGCACATAAGACCCGCTTTTGGCGTTGAGCCGGTAGGTCGGGTTCGACTGCCCGCCAGCGAACTTCAACGCTTTTACGGGGCCTTCGAAGCCAGCGACATTTGCCGTCATCCATTCGGCCAGCTTCGCTTCGTCCAAAATGTCGGCGCCCGTTGGTGCAACCGTTCCGGTGAACGCCGTTTGCGCATCAATCGGAGTCGGCGTGCTCATTGATTGAATACGATGACTGAACGGGCGGCATCGCCGCGTTTCATCTGGTCAAAGCCTTCGTTGATACGCTCCAGCGGAATGGTCTCGGAGATGATGCTGTCGAGGTCGAGAAGCCCGCGCATGTAGAAATCGACGAGGCGCGGAATGTCCACGGGGAAGCGGTTGCCGCCCATGATCGCGCCTTGCAGTTTCTTGCCCGAAAGCAGGTCCATCGCGCTGAGGCCGACCGAATGTTGCAACGGCATCATGCCGAGGATTGTTGCAGTCCCGCCACGCTTGAGCGATTTGACCGCAAGCTCGCCCGAAGCCGGACGGCCGACGGCTTCAATCGCATGATCGACGCCGCCTTTGGTCAATTCCTGAATTTGCTTCGCCGCATCGTCGGCCATCGCGTCGATGACATCGGTCGCGCCCAGCTTTATCGCCAGTGCGCGCTTTTCAGGGATCGGGTCGGCAGCAATGATCCGGCCGGCACCTGCAATTTTTGCCGCGTTAATCGTGGCCAGACCGACGCCGCCGCAGCCGATAACGGCGACGGTTTCGCCGGGCGTCACCTTGCACGCGTTGAATATCGTACCAGCACCCGTCGTCACGGCGCAACCAATCACCGACGCCTTGTCGAGCGGCATTTCGGGGTCAATCGCGACGCACGCATGTTCGTGCACAAGCATCATTTCGGCATAAGCCGACAGGTTGAGCATCTGGTTGACCATGCTGCCATCGGGGCGGGTAAGGCGCGGCGCTTCACCTGCTTTGCGCCGGGTTTCACCACCAAGGCACAAGGACATCCGGCCTGTAACGCAATATTCGCAGTGACCGCAGAATGCCGACAGACAGGTAACGACCGCATCGCCAACCTTGACCGTGCGGACTTCGCTACCGACAGCTTCGACAATGCCAGCTGCTTCATGACCCGGGATCGCGGGAAGGGGGTGCGGATAGGTGCCTTCGATAAAATGCAAATCGCTATGGCACAGCCCGCAGGCCGCGGTGCGGATCAGCACCTCGTGCGGCCCGGGGTTTGCGATATTGACCTGCTCTATTTCGAGCGGCTTTCCAGCTTCGATAAGGACGGCAGCTTTCAACGCGACGCCCCCATATCGCCGCTTGAAAGCGACGCCTTGTCGCGCGCGCCATGTTTGCCGAGTTCCATGCGAGCAATGGCGCGCGAGTGAACTTCGTCGGGCCCATCGGCGAGACGCAGTGTCCGCTGATGCGCGTAAGCCGAGGCCAGCCCGTAATCGTCGGATACGCCGCCACCGCCATGCGCCTGAATGGCATCGTCAATGATTTTCAGCGCCATGTTCGGGGCCTGAACCTTGATCATCGCGATCTCGGCTGCGGCTCCCTTGTTACCGACCTTGTCCATCATGTCGGCGGCCTTGAGGCACAACAGCCTCGTCATTTCGATGTCGATGCGGGCACGCGCAATGCGCTCTTCCCAGACATTATGTTCGGATATGGTCTTTCCGAATGCGACGCGCGACTGAAGCCGCTTGCACATTTTTTCGAGCGCCTCTTCGGCGGTACCGATGGTGCGCATACAATGGTGAATCCGGCCAGGTCCAAGGCGACCCTGCGCGATTTCGAAACCGCGCCCCTCGCCGAGCAGCATGTTTGATGCTGGGATCCGAACATCCTTCAGTTCGATTTCCATATGGCCGTGCGGTGCATCGTCGTAACCAAACACGGGCAAATGCCGCAGGATGTTCACGCCCGGTGAGTTAAGCTCCATCAGCACCATCGACTGCTGCGCGTGACGCTTCGCTTCGAAATCGGTCTTGCCCATGACAATCGCGATCTTGCAGCGCGGATCGCCCGCACCCGACGACCACCATTTGACGCCATTCAGCACATATTCGTCGCCTTCGCGGCGAATCGAAGTCTCGATATTGGTCGCATCCGACGAGGCGACGGCTGGCTCGGTCATCAGGAAAGCCGAACGGATTTCGCCATTCATCAGCGGAATCATCCACTTCTGCTTTTGCTCGGCAGTGCCGTAGCGCAGGAAAACCTCCATATTGCCGGTGTCGGGCGCAGAGCAGTTATAGACCTCCGACGCCATGCCGATGCGGCCCATCTCTTCGGCACAGAGCGCATATTCCATGTTGGTCAGGCCGGGGCCTTCGAATGCGACGCTGTCATCGACATGCGGACGGCCCGATCCGGGCGGCATGAAAAGGTTCCAAAGACCCGCAGCCTTGGCGCGCGCCTTTTCCTCTTCGACGACCTGAAGGACTTTCCAGCGGCTGCCTTGCGCCTGCTCGGCATAATAATCGGCGACACGCGGGCGGATAAATCGTTCATTATGCTCGCGGATCCGGTCGCGCCAATAGGTCTGCTTTTCGGTGAGATCGAAATCCATGATGCGTCATCCTCTCTTAATTTTAATTGCGCGCTTAACTGGCAGACTCTGCCGCCGTGTTCAAGATGCGTAGTCGTTCGTTGTGGCTTTCACGCGAAATCGGGAAATGCCGCAGGATGGAGATGCCGATGATTCCGAAAAACAGCAAGGCAACCATATAATATAGCGCAAACTGGTTCAGCACCGATTCGGCAATCTGTCCGGCAACGGCTTTCTCGGGAAAGGCCGCAAATGTCAGGATCAGGCCCGCGACAAAGGTTCCGATGCCGACCGCGCATTTTTGTGTAAAGAAATATCCTGCAAAGAACAGCCCTTCGGACCGGCGACCAGTTTCGGCTTGAGACGCTTCGACGACATCGGCGAACATCGAATTGGTCAGGATCATCATGCCGACAGCGGCCGCATTGGCGAAGATGACGACGCCGAACATGAACAGGGGTAATGGATCAGCCGTGCCACCGGGAACGGCACCCAGAAGATAACAGCTATAAAGCACCGTGTTCAGAGTCAAGGTGATCAGGGCAAGGCGAATCGCGCCGCCCTTTTTGCCATATTTTTTCGACACCGGCGGCACCAGAAGGAACGCGATGACGACGCTGCCGAACAGGACGAGTCCGTAATAAAGGAACTCCATCTGTCCGAATAGCCAGATGTAGGCGAGAAGATAATTGCTGAGTGCAAAGGTCATGCCCTGATTGATGAGGCCGAACAAAGCTGCAAAAGCAAGGATGACAAAAGCCCTGTTTGACAATGTCTCACGCATTTCAAATACTGCCTGGCCCAGGCTGTGCGCGGGCCGCGCCGGGGGCGAAGGTTTGGCGATGTAGCGATGCTGCGTCCAGGCGGAAACGAGCACCGACCCGGTCATAATGAGCGCGCCTGAAAGCGAATATCCGTTATAGCCGGCCCGTTCACTGACGCCCTGAGTGCTTGTGAAAAACAGGCCATAGGCAAGAATCAGGATCAGGAGTCCGCCGCCCCAAGCGAACAACAGCCGATACCGCATCAAGGCTGTCCGTTCATCATAATCAGCGGTGATTTCGGGAACCAGCGCAATCGAGGGGATTTCGCACATCGCGATCAGGAAGCGCGCGAGCAGTGCTGTGCAAAATAGCCAGATGAGGGTGCCGGTATCGCTCATTGCTGGCGGATGCCATAATAGCAGCCAGACGATTCCGACCGGAATGGCAGCGGAATACAGCCATGGCAGGCGGCGGCCCCAGCGGCTCTGCGTCCGGTCGCTTAATTCGCCGATAATGGGATCGGCAAATGCATCGAAGACCAAAGCCGCCATGATCACGGTACCGACCAAAGCCGCATCCAGCCCCATCACCTGATTATAGAAAATCAGCAGGAAAACAGAAAAACCGTTATCCTTGATGCCGTAAGCAACAGCGCCAAGACCGTGAAAAATCTTTAGCTTTGCAGGAAGGTTAGCGGCTGTTGTCATACAGCGCGCAAAATGCATTTCGGGCGACGAATCGCATGACAGAACTCTCCTCGGCAGGTCATCATGCTAGGGCTGATGCCCCGCCTGTCAATCGGCACCGCTTTGACGTTACGGCAAGCATTGCCTGCCGATAAGCGCTTGCGTTTCGATGGCCAACAGCCCAAAATTTAGCCAAGCAATTAATAGGAGAGCGTCATGTCCGACCTTGAAACATTCCGCGCCGAAGCGCGCGCGTGGCTCGAAGAAAACTGCCCGCCCGAAATGCGCACGCCGGTCAAGGGCGACGAAGATGTCTGCTGGGGCGGACGCAAGTTCGTGTTTCAAAGTGAAGCGCAGAAGGTCTGGATGCAACGCTGTGCTGCCAAGGGTTATACGGTTCCGGATTGGCCAAAGGCCTATGGCGGCGCTGGCCTCAGCCCACAGGAAACCAAGGTGCTTCGCCAGGAAATGGCAAAGCTCGGCTGCCGTAGCCCGCTCAACAGCTTCGGCATATGGATGCTTGGCCCTGCTCTGCTGAAATTCGGCACCGAAGAGCAGAAGGTGCATTATCTGAACCAGATCGCCCGCGGTGAAATCCGCTGGTGTCAGGGCTATTCCGAACCCGGCGCCGGTAGCGATCTTGTCTCTATGCAAACCTTCGGTGAAGACAGGGGTGATCACTGGGTCGTCAATGGCCAGAAAATCTGGACCTCGTACGCCGATCAGGCCGACTGGATTTTCTGCCTCGTCCGCACCGACAAGACCAACAAATATCAGGGCATCAGCTTCCTGTTGTTCGACATGGAAACGCCCGGCGTCTCGACCAAGCCGATTAAGCTGATCTCGGGCAACTCGCCATTTTGCGAGACCTTCTTCGACAATGTCGTCGTGCCCAAGCACCAGATTGTCGGCGAGCTTAATCGCGGCTGGGACGTCGCGAAATATTTGCTCGGTCACGAGCGCGAGATGATTTCGGGCATGGGCGGCGATGGCGGCGTGACCTCGATTGGTGCAGCGATGAAGGCGGTATTGTCCGAAGAGCCGGTGCTGCGCGCGCAAATGGCGTTGTTCGATGTCGAAAACCTCACGTTCCGCGCACATGGCGAACGATTCATGGACGAATGGAAGACGGGCAAGGCGCATCCTGCCTATTCGAACCTGATGAAATATGTCGGCACTGAATTGAACAAGAAACGCAATGAGTTGGTCATGTCGATTGGCGGTTCTCAGGCGCTTGAGTGGGACAGCGAGCGTTCCAATGGTGGATCGAGAGCGCGCAATTGGCTGCGGACCAAGGCCAACTCGATCGAGGGCGGCACCAGCGAGGTGATGCTGAACGTCGTATCCAAACGCATCCTTGAAATGCCGGGAGCTTAATCATGGCGATGACACTCAACGACGACCAGGCGATGCTCCGCGACAGCGCGCGCGACTTCATGAGGTCCGAAGCGCCGACCACACATTTCCGCAAATATCGCGATATGGAATGCAAGGACGGTTTTTCGCACGGCCTCTGGAAGCAGTTTGCCGAGATGGGCTTCACCGGTATCCTGATCCCCGAAGCCGATGGCGGCATGGGCATGGGGCATATCGAGGCTGGCATTGTGCTCGAGGAAATCGGCCGCAACCTCTCGCCTTCGCCGTTTTTGTCTACTTCGGTCGCAGCGGTCGAAGCGCTGAAGCTCGCCGACAAGGCGATGCGCGAGCGCTGGTTTCCGGGCATCTTGGCTGGCGAAACCGTGATTGGCCTAGCTATTGATGAAGGCGTTAAGCACCGGCCCGAAAAGATTGCCTGCAAGGCTGAGCGCAGCGGCAATGGCTTCAAATTGTCGGGGCACAAGCAGTTCGTGGTTCAAGGCACCTCGTCCGACATGCTGATTGTCGCAGCCCGAACGGCTGGTGCCGCTGGCGAAACCGACGGCCTGACTTTGTTTGCTGTCGAGAAAGACGCGACTGGAATGTCAATGGAGGCGGCGCGCTTGGTCGACTCGGCGATGGCGGCGCATGTGACTCTCGACGGCGTTCAGGTCGACGCAGACGCGGTAATCGGCGAAGTCGATGGCGGTTGGTCTGTGCTCAGCAAGATGCTCGACGCGGGCCGCGTTGGCGCGGCGGCAGAGATGGTCGGCGTTGGCACTGGCGCGATGGATATCACCTTTGATTATCTCAAAACCCGCAAGCAGTTCGATCGCGTGATTGGCGAATTCCAGGCGCTCCAGCATCGCGCCGCGCATCTCTACGGCGAAATGGAAGGCGCGCGCTCGATTGTATTGAAGGCGCAGTCTTTGATCGACGAAGGCCACCCCAAGGCAGAGTTGTACGTCGCGGCCGCCAAAGCGAAGGCCGGGCTCGCCTGCAACCTGTCGGTGCGAGAAGGCGTTCAGATGCACGGCGGCATCGGCATGACCGACGAATATGACATCGGCCTGTACATGAAGCGCGACCGGAGCCTGAACGAGTTTTTCGGCGACGCCTATTTCCACGCCGACCGCGTCGCGACGATGAACGGTTATTGAGAGGATTATCTAAATGGACCTGAATTCACTATTCAACCTCAACGGCCGCGTCGCTGTCGTTACCGGCGGCTCGCGCGGGATCGGCAAGATGATTGTCGAAGGCTATCTCGCCGCTGGCGCTGCGCGCGTCTACATAAGCGCACGCAAGGTCGACCAGATCGAGGAAACCGTGGCTGAACTCGGCGACCAAGTCATCGGCTTGCCATGCGACCTCTCGACAGTCGATGGCTGCCTGTCGCTCGCCGCACAAATTGCGGAGCGCGAGGAGAAGGTCGACATTCTCGTCAATAATGCGGGTGCCGCATGGGGCGCCGACTTCGGTCAGTTCCCAGAGGCCGGTTGGGACCGTGTGATGGACCTTAACGTTAAATCGCTCTTCTTCCTGACTCAGGCAATGCACCCGCAGTTGAAGGCTGCCGCAAGCTTTGACCGTCCGGGCAAGGTCATCAACATCGCGTCGATTGACGGGATGAAGATCAATCCGTGGCAAACCTACAGCTATCAGGCCTCGAAGGCTGCGGTGATCCATCTGACCCGGAGGCTTGCAGCAGAGCTGGTCAAAGACAATATATTGGTCAGCGGCATCGCGCCAGGTGCGTTCCAATCTGACATGAACAAGGCGGCGCGCGACCATGCCGATGCGGTTGCCAAGAACATTCCTTTCCCGCGAATAGGTACGCCAGAGGACATGGCGGGCCTTGCGATTTTCCTCGCTGCTAGGGCAGGCGATTATATCGTCGGTGAGACGATTGCGTGCGATGGCGGCATCGTCAATGCGTCGCTTCCGGGTAATGGCATCGCGCCGTAAAACCTGGTTTCCTAACTACATTCGAATGCAAAGCATGCATTCCGTTACGAAATTGGGCTAGTTGCAAAACATGCAACTAGCCCAATTCTTTTCGCAATTGCAGCAAAAGCACCGCGTGGCTATTTGGTGTTCAACGGCAAGAGATTGCCGAAACGCACTTTAACCGGCGGGCTCTCTCCTCCTCTCTCCCTCGCCCCCGGTTGAATCGAACGGCCTCCATGCACGGCGTGGAGGCCGTATTCGTTTGGGCTCCAGACTTGTGCGCCAACTTGTCCACCGCAAACCACCCGGTCTGTGGATAACTTTACATTTTTATGTTTGCGCGACTCGGTTTTCATGACAACTTTAAGTCATCGGGCAGGACCGCCACAATGCAAAGCTGGAACGGAAACGGGAAAGCGGAGCGGAATGGTTCTAATGTCAGGTCACCATATCAGCAGGCAAACCGGTCGCAAGACAGGGAAATGTGGCAGAGGCGGTGGGTACAAAGACAACGAATATCGAGTGCGGCTAATCGAAAGAGAAGCAACGCCGGATAGGATACCCAATGTGCCAAGGCGAACCAACAAGGCCTTCGGGCCGAGTTGGGGAACCGGACGTCAGACAGCGGAAAGAATGACCTTCGGGTCAGGGACTTCCAAAATCAGACGCAGTGGCCGCTGGTAGCAATACCAGCGGCCATTTATTTTGTGCGGCAGTTGTCGTCTGCGATCTCCGCGCCTTTGCGTGAACCACTTCAAACAGGCTGGCGAAAACAGCCTGTCGTCGCTACAGTGCTGTCATGTCCGAAATCACGCCCCAAATCGTCGCCGACCATGGTCTGAATGAAGAAGAATATGCGCGCGTGCTGGACGCGATGGGGCGCGAGCCGAACATGGTCGAGCTTGGCATATTTTCGGTAATGTGGTCGGAGCATTGCTCTTACAAATCTTCGCGCATCCATTTGAAGAAATTGCCGACCGAAGCGCCTTGGGTGATTTGCGGTCCTGGCGAAAACGCAGGCGTAATCGATATCGGTGAAGGCCCAAATGGCACCAAGCTTGCCGCGATCTTCAAGATGGAATCGCACAACCACCCGTCCTACATCGAGCCGTATCAGGGCGCGGCAACCGGCGTCGGCGGTATATTGCGCGATGTGTTTACGATGGGCGCGCGGCCGGTGGCGAACCTCAACGCGCTTCGATTCGGACGGCCCGATCATCCCAAGATGAAGCATCTGGTGCAGGGCGTTGTCGCTGGCATTGGCGGCTATGGCAATTGCGTCGGCGTGCCGACCGTGGGCGGCGAGACCAATTTCCATCCTGCCTATGACGGTAACATCCTCGTCAACGCGATGACCGTTGGCATCGCCGATCAGGACAAGATTTTCTATTCCGCCGCAACCGGCGTGGGCAACCCCATCGTCTACGTCGGCTCGAAAACCGGACGTGACGGCATCCACGGTGCGACGATGGCATCGGCGGACTTTGGCGCGGACATCGAAGAAAAGCGCCCTACAGTTCAGGTCGGTGATCCGTTTACCGAGAAACTGCTTATCGAAGCCTGTCTTGAATTGATGGCGTCGGACGCGATTGTCGCGATTCAGGATATGGGCGCGGCTGGTCTGACGTCTTCGAGCGTCGAAATGGCGACCAACGGCAAAGCGGGGATCATCCTCAACATGGACATGGTGCCATGCCGCGAAGAGGGCATGACGCGTTACGAGATGATGCTTTCCGAGAGCCAGGAACGTATGCTGATGGTGTTGAAGCCCGGCCACGAGGAATTTGCCAAAGCGATTTTCGACAAATGGGAACTCGATTTCGCGGTGATCGGTGAAGTTACCGATACCGGCCATATGGTGCTGACGTGGAAGGGCGAAGTCGTATGCGACATTCCGCTCGGTCCGCTTGCCGAGGACGCGCCGCTCTATGACCGGCCAGCCGTGTCGAAGGAAGAGTACAAGGCGTGGGCGAACGTCAAATCGCTCGGCGATATCCCCGAAAGCACTGACATCGGTGCGGATTTGCTTAAGCTGATGGCCTGTCCAGATTTGGCGTCGCGCGCATGGATCTGGCAGCAATATGACAGCCAAGTCGGCGGCGACACCGCGCAGCTTTCGGGCGGCGACGCGGCGGTGGTGCGAATCCACGGCACCAACCGCGCGCTGGCGATGAGCACCGACTGCACTCCGCGTTACTGCTATGCCGACCCTTATGAAGGCGGCAAGCAGGCGGTGGCCGAAACCTATCGCAACATCTGCGCGGTCGGCGCGAAGCCGCTGGCGATCACCAACTGCCTCAACTTCGCCAACCCGCAGCGCCCCGAAATCATGGCGCAGATTGTCGGATGTCTGGAGGGGATGGGCGACGCCTGCCGCGCGCTCGATTACCCGATCGTGTCGGGCAATGTGTCGCTTTACAATGAAAGCAAAGCCACGGGCGGTGGCAGCGCGATTTTGCCTACGCCCGCGATTGGCGGCGTGGGTGTGCTCGAAGATGTGAGCAAGATGGCGCGAATTGGACTCAAGGGCGACGAGTTGATCGCAATGCTTGGAACTGTCGAAGGTCACATCGGCCAATCGATCTGGTTAAGGGAAATCCATAATCGCGAGGACGGATCACCGCCGCCGGTAGATTTGAAAAGTGAAAAAGAACTGGGCGCTTTTGTCCGGCAGTTGATCGACGCGGAAATTGTTTCTGCTGTTCACGACGTGTCAGATGGAGGGATGCTCGTTGCTGTTGCTGAAATGTGTCTGGCGGGAAAAGTTGGGGCGTCCATCGATTTTGAGATGATTGACTGCCCAGATGGCTGCGGCTTGACGGAATTGATGTTTGGAGAAGATCAAGGCCGTTATCTGGTAGCTATCCCAAGAGAATATAATGAGCGGTTGATCGATCTTTGTGAAATCAACGGCATCAAGCTGCATTTTATTGGTAATACTGGAGGTAATGATCTGAATATCGGAGACGCTCCCGGCTATAGCGGCCATGTTAGCCGAATCCCCCTCGCTGACCTCCGCGCCGCGCATGAGAGCTTCTTCAAAAACTGGATGGAAGGCTGACCGGCATTGACATCAGCATCATTTGATGCGATTTTTGATGCTATGAGAACAACAATAACTGTTGAAGATGAACTGATTGAGGATCTTCGGGAGTCGACCGGGATCAAGGAAACAAGCGCACTTGTCCGGCAGGCTTTGATCGAAATGCGCCAGCGCGAGGCAGGCCGGAGGTTGTCTGCACTTGGCGGGACTATGCCAAATTTGACGCCGCCGCCACGCCGCCGGCCGCCACGGTTTGTGAATCCTGAGTGATTATTGTCGATACGTCGATATGGATTGATCACTTTCGGCGACCGATAATGGCATTGAAAGAGCTTTTTGCCGAAAGCAGCATCGCGCTTCACCCTTATGTGTACGGCGAATTATTGCTTGGTGGATTACCCAGTAAGGGAATCGCTGCCGCGCAGTTGCTCAAACTTCAAAGGTCGCCGGTTGCTTCGGCCTCTGAAGCTGCTGCATTCATCGAATGGGCCGAATTGGCAGGAACCGGCATTGGATATGTAGATGCGCACCTTCTTGTATCGGCGAAGTTATTTGCAGGCGGCTCGGTTTTCACAAGAGACAAAAACTTGCGCGCTCAAGCCGAGCGCCTTGGTCTTGCCTATTCGCTATGAATATCCGACGCTCGAAAATGCCCCTAGGCGTTCAGTCCAACCGCATCGATAAAGTCGTTTGAAAAGGCATCGCGCTCGGCCTGGTCCGGGAGCAAGATCCGGCGCGCCGCATTCCAGCGATCGACATTCCCCCCATAAGCCGCGCGCACCCTTGCCTTGGTCAGATGGTTGGTCTTGCCCCAATGCATGGTGAACGGCATACCGGCCGCCTCGAACCGCTGCGCGACCAGCTTGATGAGTTTTTGCGTCGATGCAGAATCGATGCCGTCGATGTCGATGACGCAGGTGGGATCATATCGGGTGAACGATAATATCCCTGGCGATTTCTGCACGTAACGGCACGTTAGCACCACGCCCGCTTTCTTGTGCGAACGAAACGCCTCGGCCATCAGCATCAGCGCGTTACTGACCTGTGCCAGAGGAACGCCAAAGCCACTGCTCGCTACACCTCGCCGCGCATCGGTGAAGGTATACGCTTGCCCCGGCGTTTTCCATTTCTCCGGCGTGTTCTGCTCGCTCTGCTCCTTGAGCATGATTTCCATCAGCAGCCATGTCGCCAGATCACGGAACGCAGGGTCGAGCTTGATGATATCGCCAATCAGCTTGGGCAAATCGGTCCCGTCGCTATTCTCTTTTTTCAGATTATATTTGGGCAGATAGGCAGGCGGGCACACCTCCTTGTAGCGCACGGTGCAGAAAACCTTGGCGCGATCACCGTCCTCCCACAAATCATCGGGGTCGATGATCGCCTGAAAGAAATAGGGCCGGCGATCTTCATCGGGAATACCCGAGCCGCGAAAATCGAGCGAATTGAGCGCGGCCTTGATCTGCCCATAGCGAATGCGCCGCAGCGCCGAATTGAGCAGATACCGCCCGGTCGAACGGATCATAACCGAATGCACGATGCCGAGCGAACCAAGGCTGACAATCGCGGCTTCGAACAAATTGTCGTCGCGCACCAGTTCCGCGCCCAGCCGCGCGGCGAAGCTGTCTTTCATTGTCGGCGCGCTAGCGCGTTCGATCCACATGTTTCGGTCGGCGGTGAGCAACTGGACACCAACGATCTGGCTTTCCATGCCGGCGACATCGATAGCGGACCCGTGGACACCGGTGCCCAGCGCGCCGGCAATGGTCTGGCCATTGCTCGCGCCCGACGTCCTGAGCGCCCGCCTACGCTGGCTATTGGGGAAAACCGAATTGGGCGATTCCAATGTTTCATTGATTCGCGCGATAAGCGTACCGCACTGACAGAGCAGCAATTCCTCGTGGGTGACATTTGCCTCTGCGTGTATGTCTCCGGCACCAAAGACGAAGCGCCAGTCGAGCTTGCCGGTTTCAACCATCCACCCGTTGGTGACCGCCGGAATATCCGAAAAGGACCAATGCGATCCCGCTGCCCGAATTCGCGCGCCTGCTGCGAGCGCATCGCGAATGACTTGTTGCAGCCGGGCCGTGGTCAGTTTCATACCATTCAGCGACGGCGTTTGCGGGGTTTCGTTGCGAACGGTCAGTATCTTTGCAACCGGAACGCTGATATTTTCGTGATGATTGACCCAGTTCGCCGCATTGCGGACGTCGATAAAACTGTCGGGCACGGGTTCGCCTCCTCCACCTGGAGCGGCGTTGTCCTGTTGGACTTACGCCGCGCTTGCGGGACGACCCGGTATGATATTCACTTGTTCCACGACGAATTGCAATCGGTTTATGCCGAGCGAGGCGGTGGTTCAGGCAATCGCGGCAAGCAGGTTGTAAGGATCTACCCCGCTTGACCGCATTGCCTCATGGGCTGCCTTATAGGCGACTGGTTCGGCTATGCCGATCCGTTTGCGCGCGTCGGCCAGCGGCTCTCTCAAAAGCGCATGAATATCTTCATGCACCAAGTTGCTCGCGGCCTTGCCGATGCGATAGCCTTCATGCACGGCGGTCATGATTGGGGCCGAGCGTGCTACACGGCGCTTCAATTCAATTCCGCCCATATAGGCAATGAAGCCGACACCCAAATTGCGGTTCTGCGCATAGGTAAATGCCAGCACACACTGTTCGCCAAGGGCGTCGCGGCCGTAACCGGTGAGTATGTGGTGCAAATCATGCGTATCGCGCAGGCGGTCGCCATAGCGGTCGATGCCGTCTTCGAAACGCGTTCCGGCATCGGTGAACTTGGCATATTCAGCCTCCAGCCCCGCGGCGGAAAGCCCCTCGCGCTCCATAAAATCGACATAGGCGCGGCCGACGGTCCCGGTCGGAAGCTGCTTCAGGGTTTCATGATCGTCGAGATAGTCGATCAACCGCTGGTCCGACGCAAGCAGACGCTGGCCCTTTTCGCTGTGCCAGAATTTGCTCGCGATTTTGCGGAAGCGGCTACCGCGCAATGCTGCGACAATATGGAAAACCTGCTCTGTATCTTCCTTGTCGGCCATCAAGTTCTGAAAATGACGCCACGCTTTTAGCGGACGAAATTCGCTCGACGGGCGCTCTGGGTGGTGAAACGGGATGACAGACATCGACATGTTCCTTGATCAGCTATTCGAATCAAACCTTATCTACACTAGTGTTAATAGCAGATGAAAATCGGGCGATCAATGTTCAATTTGTTGACGGCTTTTCCAGATGGTCGCGAAGCAGTGCGCCGACATCGATACGCGCGCGAAGCCGCGCGGCGAGGTGATACATCCCCCCAATTTCCTTTGAATGAAGAAAAGCTCCGCCGGCGGCAGCCGCCAGTTCGTGCGGTCGTTTAACAGTTCAAGTCCCTGATCTCTGATAGAGCGCATCAGCGCATTGTTACCGAAATCGAACGGGCCATTGTGGAGCATTGGTTCGATAATCATGTCGAACAGGCGCATGACGGAAATCACATGCGCTGCGCTCATATGCGCATCGATCAAACCAAAATCTTCCAGCGCCGACCGCAGCAACGTCTGATTTCCGGTAAGCCCGGCAGACAGCATCCGCCGATAAAAGTGTTCTATGTCTGGCGATACGTCGCGTGCGGCACCAAAATCGAGAAGCACGATTTTGCCTGTTTGGGGATCGTAACGGTAATTGGCGAGATTGGGGTCGCTCTGCATGACACCGAATTCAAACAGCTCGCTCAAGACCAGATCCATCAGGGCATGTGCCACCCGGTCGCGGTCCGCCTGGCCCCTTGTCAAAAGCTGTTCCACCGGAACGCCCGGAACATAGGTCATCGCCAATATCGCTTGCGTCGACAGATCGGGCAGAGTTTCGGGCACTGTAAAGCGCGTATCGTTCGCTAAAGCTGCGGCATAGCGATCCAGATAGCGCGCCTCGCGAATATAATCGGCTTCGTCATGCAACTGCATTTTCGCTTCGGCAAGCAACGGCTTGATGTCGATATGGCGCGGCAGCAACCCGCTCGCTTTCAGCAACATGGTGGCATTTTCGACGTCGCTATCAATGCTGTCCGCAATATCGGGATACTGGATTTTCACCGCCAGATCGCGGCCATCGACCGAACGGGCGCGGTGAACCTGGCCGATCGAGGCTGCGGCAATAGGACGTGCGTCGAATGCGGACAGTTTGCGCCGCCAGTCATCACCCCATTGCTTGACCAGAATCTTTGCCAACTGCGCATCGGTCATCGGCTCGGCATCGGCGCGAAGCCGGGCGAGGATGTCGGCAAGTTCGGGTGGAACAAAATCGCCGCTGTCCATTGACAATAACTGCCCCAGCTTCATCGCCGCACCGCGCATTTGCGCGAGCTTGTCAGTTACCTTGCGAGCGTTGGCTGGCGTCAGCATAAGGTCTGCCACGCGTGGGCGCCGTCCGCTGGCGAGTTCACGGACGCCGCCGGCAACAACATTTCCTGCGATGCCTGCGGCAAGACCGCCAAAATGACCTAGGCGCCGCAAGCGGCTGCTGGGGATGGCTTTTCCGGATTTGTCATCTGTCATGCCTCGGGGCTTACGCATTGGCTGGCATGCTGTCATTATGGTGGTAAGGCTGTGGTCCGCGACCGGGACACAACGGAATGAACAGCGTACCAAGTGCCGAACGCTACCTCAGCATGGACGCGATGCGTGGTTTTGCGGTGATGGGAATATTGGCGATGAATATCGTCAGCTTCGCGATGCCTGAATGGGCCTATGTAACGCCCAAAGCATTCGGCGGTGAAACAATAGCAGATCAGATCGTCTGGTTTTTGTCATTCGTTTTCATCGATGGCAAAATGCGCGGCCTGTTCTCGCTTTTGTTCGGGGCCAGCATGATGCTGGTTATCGAGCGCGCCGCAATGAAAGGCGAAAGCCCTGCAAAGGTCCATTATGCCCGCATGTTCTGGCTCGCTGTATTCGGTCTCGTGCATTATTTCTTCATCTGGTCCGGCGATATCCTGTTTCTCTATGCAAGCGTTGGCTGCATCGCTTTTCTGTTCCGCGATTGGCAGCCAGCCCGCCTGTTCAAATGGGCGCTCGCAATATACGGCGTGGGAATAATATATTGGGGACTTCAATTTGGAGGACTTCAGGTTCTCCAATATTTGGCCACGGCTCCTGATGCGAGCGCTGAGCTCGCGAAACAATACCGCAGCGTCATGGAGAGCCGCGATTTCGATATGAACGTTGCTGGCGAGATAGCGTTGCACCGGGGTGCTTGGTCGCCGATCTTTGCGGACAGGCTAGCCGATTGGGCTGCGCCGTTCACGCTCATTAATCAATCGATAGCCGAAACCTTACCGCTAATGCTGGTGGGTATGGCGATGCAGAAAAGCGGCTTCGTCAAGGGTGTCTGGGCGCGTGATGATTATCGCCGATGGGCTGGGGCTTTGGTGCCGACCGGGCTGTTATTGACCGTTGCGCTCGCGGTGTGGCTGATGGCCGTGGACTATGATGCAATTACGGCCTTGGCCGTACTTTTTGTCTGGGGCGGCATTCCGCGGTTGATGCTAACCATCGGCTACGCGGCCGTGCTTATCATTGTTATCGAGCGGCTTGCGGGTAGCCCGCTTTTGGCGCGCGTAGCGGCGGCGGGGCAGGCGGCGTTTACCAATTATCTGGGCACTAGCCTCGTCATGACGACGATATTCTACGGCTATGGATTCGGGCTTTACGGCCATGTTAGCCGCGTGGGGCTATGGGCATTCGTACTCAGCGCATGGTTACTGATGCTTTGGTGGTCGAAACCCTGGCTGGAGCGGTTTCGCTATGGGCCGCTCGAATGGCTATGGCGTTCACTCGCACGAATGAAAGTGCAACCATTTCGGCGCTAAAGCTATTGCAATCAATTCGCATTAACGGTACGAAAGCACCATCAGGAGCGAATCAATGGTTGTTTGCGTGTGTAATGCCATTCGGGAAAAAGACCTGCGCGCCGCCGTGCGTTGCGGGTCCGAGCGCCCCAACGATGTTTACGCGCGCCTTGGACGCAAGCCGAAATGTGGCCAGTGTCTGTCGTTTGCGCGAAACATTATCAGCGCGGGACCTGCGACCGCCTAGCAATAGCGATGGGAAAAGCGTAGCTTTTCTGCGGCTTTCCACCTTTCCATCGACGTAAATCGGCGCTATCATGTGCCGGTGCAACGGGAGAATGGCCATGCGCGGCGACGCCAAAGTTATCGAGTATCTGAACGAAGCGCTCAAGAACGAGCTGACGGCGGTCAATCAATACTGGCTGCACTACCGTATGCTCGATAATTGGGGCGTGGCGAAGCTGGCGCACTTCGAACGGCATGAGTCGATTGACGAAATGAAGCATGCCGACCAGTTGTCGGAACGGATCCTGTTTCTCGACGGGCTGCCCAATTTTCAGTTGCTTGGAAGGTTGCGGATCGGCGAGACGGTCGAGGAGATATTAAAGGCGGATCTCGAGCTTGAATATGAGGCGTTGCCGCTCTTGAAAGATGCCATTGCGCATTGCGAAAGCGTCCGCGATTTCGTCAGCCGCGAAATTTTTGCTCATATCCTCGCCAATGAGGAAGAGCATGTCGACATATTGGAAAAGCAGTTCGACATGATCGCCCGGATGGGGATCGAAAATTATATCCAGTTACAGTCGAAACCCGCCGACGAGCAGGACTCGGGTGCGGCTTAACCGTAGCTCATTCCGCCAAGTGCATTGCGCTGGCCTAGCCCCACAGGCCGGCGCTCGACGAGCGGACTGGCTTCGGCTTCCAGTGCTGCAAGCGTCGCCTCGAAAACGGGACGCAAACGGACGACTTTTTCGACCAGTTCCGACGGGTCGATCTGTATCTCGACATAATGGCGGGCGGCAACTTCGATTTCTTCCGCAAGTAGCGCCAGCCGGTCGGCCCCAAACTGCCATGATTCGCCTTTCAGCGTATGCGCGGGCATAACCAGTTTCGATGAATCCTTGAGCCGCAT
>CALRMO020000022.1:0-23203 GCA_943369235.1 Sphingomonas paucimobilis | reverse complement strand
ATATAACAAGAAAACCGGATCAGCGGCAAAACCGAAAATAGCAAAACCCGCCGCAAAAAAACCGGCAGCGAAGCCATCGACGGCCAAGACTACGACGGCTGCTCCAAAACCAGCAGCGGCCAAAAAACTAGCCGCGAAAAAACCGGCTGCAAAATCGGCCCCGGTCAAGCCGGCCACATCGGCTACCTGATCGCTAAAGCTGCGGTCCTGCCGAAGTGACGGGACCGCAGTATCAGATTACCAGCCTTTTTTCGCGCCCTTGTTCTGCGCCTTCAGCCATTTCATCAGCGGCGCGAAATATTCGAGCATGGGTTTGCCGGACATTTCCCGGGTGCCTGTAAATGCCTCCAGCGCGTCGGGCCACGGCTTCGACGCGCCCATTTCCAGCATCGCGTTCAGCTTGGTTCCGACGTCTTTGTTGCCATAGAACGAGCAACGATGAAGCGGGCCTTTCCAGCCTGCGGTATCGCACGCGGCCTTGTAAAACTGGAACTGCAAAATGCGCGCAAGGAAGTAGCGTGTATACGGCGTGTTGCCGGGAATGTGATATTTCGCACCCGGATCGAATTTGTCCGCGCCACGCTCCACCGGCGGAACGATGCCCTGATATTGCAGGCGTAGATCGGTCCAGCCCTTATTGTAATTTGCTGGCGTAATCGAGCCGTTGAATACGCCCCACCGCCATTTGTCGATCAGCAAGCCAAAGGGCAGGAACGCCACCTTGTCCATCGCCTGACGCAAAAGCAGGCCATTGTCCTTATCGGCGCCCGGAACTTTGGCCGGATTGAGCAAGCCGATCTGAACCAGATAATCGGGCGTAATCGACAACGCGATGGCATCGCCGATGGCCTCATGGAAGCCATCATTCGCGCCATTCAAATACAGATAAGGCTGCTTGTTATACGCGCGCTGATAATAATTATGCCCCAGCTCGTGATGAATGGTCACAAAGTCGTCGGTGTTGACCTTGATGCACATCTTGATGCGGAGGTCGTCGACATTGTCGATATCCCAAGCCGAGGCATGGCACACGACTTCGCGGTCTGCAGGCTTGATAAATTGCGATCGGTTCCAGAAGGTTTCGGGCAGTGGCGCGAAGCCAAGCGAGGAGAAAAAGCCCTCGCCGACCTTGACCATATCCTTTTCGGCCTTGCCACGATTGTCGCCGAAATCGACGAGCGCGGTCTGTTTGTACCCTTTGGCAACGAGCAAGTCGCCAATGTCGTAGCCGATTTCACCCGATCCGGCGGGAGCGACGATATCGTAAATGCCGCCCCATTCCTGCGCCCACATATTGCCCAACAAATCGGCGCGAATAGGGCCGGTTTTCGATTGCACAGCATCGCCATATTTCTTGTTCAGCTGTGTGCGGACATAGGTATGAAGTTCGTCGTAAAGCGGCTTTACCTCAAGCCATAATTTGTCGGTCAGCTTGGCAAAATCGTCGGCGGGCATGTCATAGCCAGAGCGCCACATTGCGCCGACGTCGGTGTAGCCAAGTTCCTTCGCGCCTTGATTGGCAATGTCGACCATCCGGGCGTAATCCTTGCCCATTGGTGCGCCGACATTGTCGTGCCAGCTGACCCACATTTCCTTCAATTCTTCAGGATTGCGGTTAGAGCCCATCTCCGCCTCGATATCCGAGCCGTTGATTTCCTTGCCCTTCAGCGTGCCCTTGCCCTTGCCATAGGCCGACTGCAATTTGGTGGAAATCGTCGCGAGTTCAGCCGCAGCGCCGGGGGTCGTCGGCGCAGGCAAAACAAGCCCGCCGCGCAAGATATCGAGCTTGCGCTTGGTATCGTAGGAAAGGCCCGGCAGCGCCTGATATTTCGCTGCCTCAAGCGCGTATTTCACCGATTTCTCGGTGCCAATCTCGCCATAGCGCGCGGCGAGCGCATCGGTGTCGTCGGTAATGTGCGTCGCGTTGACCCAGGCAACGCGGCTGCCCTCAACCGAGAACGCGAAGAGGTCTTTTTCCGCAGCCGCGACAAATGCATCGGCGTCGGCAACGGTAGGCGCCGCAGCCGTCGTCGTTGTTTCCTGCGCAAACGCAATTGAAGGGATTGAAAGTGTAGCCACCGCCAAAGCGGCTATTGAAACCAGATTTTTCATATGTTGCTCCCGGCAAATATTATGGCGCGATGGTGAAACTTTCATGCTGGCCAGTCAAGCCGCGCGGCGAGTCATTCGTCGAACCGCCAATGCCGCTAGCAGACCAAAAAAGCTGGTGAGGAAGGCGATGCTTTTAATCGGCTGCGCCGTCGCAGCGATTAAGGCGAGCCTGTCGTCGCCCCGGAACGTCATCGCCTGGATAAACTGGCAGATCGTTTCGGCGTAATCGGCAAGACCAACAATGATGGCAGCAGCCATTATCACCCAACCCAAACGGCGGAGGCCCACCGATTGCGATGCTGCAAACAGTCTTCCACCGCAATATGCGCCGAACGAATATACCCCGATATATATGAGGTCGACCGCCATCCCGAAACGCGCGAGACCCATAACGCCCACCGCCTGCCACGCCGTCTGGATTGCATCGACGCGGGCAGCGGTCCCTGCCGCCTGATGGTCGCGAATACCCCATGGCGAAACGTCGTTGGTGAACCATGGGTTCATCGCGATCATCGCGGCGAGGATAAGCAGACCGGCCAGCCAGTAGCGCCAGAAATTGCGTTCAAGACGGCTCTCACCCCGCATCGGCATTGTCCAGAAGCATCCCAGCGGTCGTCGCTTGCGCGCGGTTAATGCGGTAAATCACATGCAACACTGGGGGCACGCCATTGATCGCCTCGGGAATATATTCACCATCGAGCACCGCGCCGATTTTCTCGACCGCGCGCCGCGAGCGAAGGTTAGTCGCGCCGATGTTGAAGCGGACGCTGTCGAAAAAGCGGAACGCGTGGGTGAGCATCAGCATCTTCATCTCGCGGTTGAACGCGCCGCCCCAATAATCGCGCGACAGGAAGCTCCAGCCGATTTCAATTTCGTTTCGCTCCGCCACATAGTTCGCATAGTTCGCATAACGGCTTCCACCGATGATTTTGTCGGTTGCCCGGTCGATCACCGCCAGCGCGCCGTGCGATTTCATGGCTCCGGCAAAATATTCGCGGAATACCGGTTCCTTGTACCGATCCCACGCCGGATGGACTTCCCAAAGCAGCGGGTCGGAAGCAACCGCATACATCGCCTCCCAATCGTCTTCGGTGAGCGGGCGAAGTTTCAGCCTGTCACCGGTAAGCGTTGGCTGTAAATCGGGCGTCACCATGCCGGTCCCGTTAGCGCGGCAAGGATTGCCTGCCTCAGTTCCGGCTTCACGACAGCGCTCATATGGTTGCCTGGCACCTTGAACAGCTTTCCATGCTTTAACGCGCCCGCAAGCGCAGCCGCTGAACCATTATCATTGTCTTCCTCGCCGCAAATGACCGCGACCGGCATTTCCCATGCCGCCAGTTCCGCCGCGCTATTGTCGACAAATGTATCAAGTATGTGACGCAGCGCAACAGGATCACCGCCAGTGGTTTTCAGAAACGCTTCTGCCATCCACGCTGGCGATCCTTTTTCATGGGCGCCCAAATTGTCGAGGACATGCTTGAAATGGCTGCTGCGTTTGCCCGTTTGGGTCAGGCCTTCAAGGCCCATACCCGATATGATCGCCCGTCCCGGTTTGCATCCCCGCGTCAACATCCGCGCAACCGTCCGCCCCCCAAGCGAATATCCGCCAAGATCGTAATCGGTAATGCCGAGATGATCGAGCAAGGCGAATTGGTCGTCGGCCAAAATGTCCTTGGGATAATATTGCGCATCATGCGGCTTTCCGCTCAAGCCGTGTGCGCGCAGATCGGGCATGATGACACGATAGCCAGCACCCGCCAGCAATTGCGCGTGGCCAAATTTGATCCAGTTGGTGTCGGCCTCGCTGAAATACCCGTGGATCAGGATAAGGGGGCGCCCTTCCCCAGTTTCGCGCCAGGCGATTTCGATGCCGTCGGCGGCATAAAAACTGCTGGATTTCATCGCGGAAGTCTTCCAGCTGAAACCCGCACAATCGTCAGAAAGTAGAAGCCAGGGTAATGGTCCCCGCGCGCCTTAAAATCATGGCACATTATCCAACACTGCATCCTTGATCCCATCCTCTCATCGGCCCCGATTTGGCAGGTGCCGGGCAAGTAGGAAAGCTTTTTTACTGGGAAGCACTTTATCCATATTGCACATAATAAGCATAGCTATTATATTGATGACATGAGCGATGATCTGGGATTTGTGTTGGGCGACGCCGCGCGGTTGCTTCGGCGGTCGTTCGACGAGCGCGCAAAGACGATGGGAGTCACGCGTCCGCAGTGGCGTGTGCTCGCCCTTCTAAAGCGCTTCGACGGCAGCACTCAAGTGACGATTGCCGATATGCTTGAGGTCGAACCGATTACCTTGGCAAGGATGATCGACCGGCTTCAGGATGCCGGACTGGTCGAGCGGCGTGCCGACCCGAAGGATCGGCGGGCATGGCGGCTGCATCTGACGGCAAAGGGCCGCGCCAAGATCACGGAGCTTCAACCCACCGCTTCGGCAATGTTCGTTGATGCGCTTCAGGGCATAGACGAGGCGAAACAAGCGGAACTTGAGGATATGCTGAACATTATCCGCTCTAACCTTACCCGCAAACCGATGGAGGCGGCCAATGGCTGAAGCCGACCCGAAACTCGATATCGAAACCGAAACCCGCAAAAAGCCGCGGCGCTTTGCCCGGCTGGCGTTGATGGGCTCAGTCCCGCTGCTCCTCGCGGGTGGCGGCGTCGCATATTACATTGCCAATGACCATTATGTCTCGACCGACAATGCCTATGTGCAGCAGGACAAGGTATCGATTTCGGCCGAGGTCGGCGGACGCATTGTCGAAGTCGGCGTGCATGAAAACCAGATGGTGAAGGCGGGCGACCTGCTGTTTCGCATCGACCCGGAGCCCTACCGGATTGCCATCGAGCAGGCCAATGCCAGCATTGCCGCCGCTCAGGTTCAGGTAACCACCTTGCAGACCGATTATCAAACGACGGGCGTCGATATTGAAAGCGCGCGCGAGGATGTCGCCTTTTACGAACAGGAATATAAACGGCAGTCGGCGCTGATGCAGGATGGCTTTACCACGCGCGCGCGATTGCAGGCGGCGGAGCATGCGCTTTCGGATGCGCGCAGCCGCGTTGCAACAGCGCAGGCCGACGCGGCGAAGGCGCGCGCCGCGCTGGCGACGGGTGCAGCGGCGCCCGGCGTCAACCCGGCGGTGAAGGCGGGGCAAGCGCAACGCGACGCCGCATTGCTCAATCTTTCACGCACAGCGGTTCGCGCGCCGGTCGCCGGCATTGTCAGCCAGGCCGACCGCTTGCAGGTCGGGCAAATGATGGTTCAGGGCCTGCCGGGTGTCACGATCGTCGCCAGCAACAGAAGTTGGATCGAGGCCAATTTCAAGGAAACCGACCTTGCCCATATGCGCGTCGGCCAGCCTGCGGAAATTACCTTCGATGCCTATCCCGACCTGAAGGTGCGCGGCAAGGTGTCGAGCATCGGTGCCGGAACCGGCTCTGAATTTTCGGTGCTGCCCGCGCAAAATGCCAACGGCAATTGGGTCAAGGTGACGCAGCGTGTGCCGGTTCGTATCTCGATTACCGACAAGCCGAAACGTTCGATGATCGCGGGGCTGTCGGCGCATGTCCGCATCGATACCGATAAGTAATCCGCTCGATCAACCGGCCTATCCGGTTAAAAACAAGGCGCTGCTTACGCTGGCGGTGATGGGCGCGACCATCATCCAGATACTGGATTCGACAATTGCCAATGTCGCCATTCCGCACATGCAGACCAGTCTTGGCGCGACGATGGATACGATTACCTGGGTGCTGACCAGTTACATCGTCGCCAGCGCGGTGGCGATGCCGATTACCGGCTGGCTCGCCGACCGGATCGGTTCGCGGAACCTGTTTCTGGGCGCGGTGGCCGGGTTCATTCTCGCCTCGATGCTGTGCGGAATCGCGACCAGCCTGACCGAAATGGTTGCCTTCCGGATATTCCAGGGCGTTTGCGCGGCCTTTATCGGACCACTGTCGCAAACGATCATGCTCGACATCAACAAGCCGTCGGATGCGCCGCGCGCGATGTCGGTATGGGGCATGGGGATCATGATCGCGCCGATATTGGGCCCGATGATCGGCGGCTGGCTGACCGAGAATTATAACTGGCGCTGGGTGTTCTATATCAACCTGCCGATCGGAATCCCGACCTTGGCGATCCTGTGGTGGCTGCTTCCCTCGCGGCCCATAAACCGGCGACAGCTCGACCGTTTCGGCTTTGCCATGTTGGCGATAGGGCTTGCGACCTTGCAGCTTCTGCTCGATCGCGGACAGCAGGAGGACTGGCTGCAAAGCTGGGAAATCATCGTCGAGCTGCTGGTAGTGATCGCCGCCTTGTGGATGTTTGCCATGCACCAGTTGACCACCAATCGTCCGATGTTCGAACGGCTGCTGGTCACCGACCGCAACTTTTTCATCTCGCTCAACATGATGCTTCTGGTCGGCATGATGATGTTCGGCATTTTCGCGCTTCTGCCGCCGATGTTGCAGAATCTCTATGGCTATACGGTGTACGATACCGGTGTGCTGCTCGCACCGCGCGGGGTCGGCATCCTGCTGGCGATGTTCATCGCGTCGAAACTGACCGGCAAGGTCGACCCGCGTGTCATCATCTTCACCGGCTTTCTGATGACCGCATCGTCGATGTGGATCATGACTCAATGGTCGCTAGGAATGGATTGGCACTGGATTGTCTACACCGGGCTGTTTCAGGGTTTCGGCATGGGCTTTGTCTTTATTCCCTTGAATGGCGTGGCGTTTTCGACCCTGCCGATGCGGATGCGGACTGATGGCTCGGCGTTGCTCTATTTGTTCCGAAGCCTTGGCGGCAGTTTCGGCATTTCGATCATGACGACGATGCTCGCGCGCAACATTCAGATTAGTCACGCCGATCTTGCAGGGCATATAACCGCGACCTCGATGCCGACGGTCGATCCTTCGAGCGCAGACCGGTTGGGTTCGCTCGGCGAGGCAGCGTTGCAGCTCGTCAATCTCGAGATCAACCGGCAGGCGGCGATGATCGCCTATCTTGACGATTTCAAACTGATGATGATCCTGTTGATTATCATCAGCCCGATGATTTTCTTCCTGAAACCCGGCAAGCCGGCGCCTGGTCAGCAGCCTGTCATGGCGGACTAGAACTCGTCCTTAACCTGCATAAAAACTACCCTAGCCCTTAGCCTGTCGAAGGGCGCTTCACCGATAGGCACCCTTCGACAGGCTCAGGGCTACGGTTAAATTTCAAAAATGACAAACTACCGAGCGATTAGTCCTTTCTGCTTCATCCCGCCACACCGCCATGTCGATGCGGTCCTGCCCGAAAAAAGGTTCGCCGTCGAAGACGAGTGTCGGCACCCCCCAATGGCCTGCAGCTTCAAGCGCGGCCTGATTGGCGGCGATTTCGGCGTCGAGTGCCTTGGCGTCGGCTATGGCTTCGGCATCGAGTTCCGCCAGATCGAGCCCGGCCCTTTCGGCAGCGCCCGCCAGATGCTCACCCTCATGCCAATTCTCCGCCCCGCCCCAGATCAGGCGCGAAACCTCGTCACAAAAGGCAAGGCTCTTGCCGCGCCGCGCCGCCGCCTGCCCCAGCCGTGTCAGCCGGTAAATATCGGGTTGTTCGTCCGCAATCTTGCGCGTGGCAATGTCCTGAACAATGGGATCGGGACGCGGCGGACCAATTGGGATGCCGTGAAACTGGGCCAACCGGAAAACGTCCATAAAGGTGTACCGCAGCCAGTTGGGGTGGCTTCGTTCGAAAAATTCCGGGTCGCGGATGGCCAGCGGAAAGACCGGACGCAAGGTGAGCGTCAGATCATACTCTTCCGCCAGCGCCCGATACCGCCGCGTCGCCAGATAGCTGTACGGGCTGCGGAACGACCAAAAAACATCCGCCTGCAGCCCCATATCCTCACCCCTTTTTCAAATGCCGCCGCCCTAGCAGCTCGGCAATCTGCACCGCATTCAGCGCTGCCCCCTTGCGGAGGTTATCGGACACGCACCAGAAGGCAAGGCCATTGTCCACAGTGGGGTCTTCGCGCACGCGGCTGACATAGGTGGCGTCGTCGCCAGCGGCCTCCACCGGCGTGGTGTAGCCGCCATCCTCGCGTTTATCGACAAGCATGATGCCCGGAGCCTCGCGCAGGATGCTTTTCGCCTTGGCCGCCGACATCTCGCGTTCATATTCGATGTTCACCGCTTCCGAATGGCCAACGAAGACCGGGACACGAACGCAGGTCGCGGTCAGCTTGATTTTGGGATCGAGGATCTTCTTCACCTCGACCATCATCTTCCACTCTTCCTTGGTATAGCCGTCGTCGAGGAAGCTATCGATGTGCGGGATGACGTTGAAGGCGATCTGCTTGGTAAACTTCTTCGCCTCGGCGCTGTCGCCAACGAAGATATTGCGACTCTGCTCGAACAGTTCATCCATGCCTTCCTTGCCGGCGCCCGACACCGACTGGTAGGTCGAAACGACGACGCGGGTGATTTTGGCGTAATCATGGAGCGGCTTCAGCGCGACCACGAGCTGAGCAGTGGAGCAATTGGGGTTAGCGATGATATTCTTGCGCTTGAAGGTGTCGATGGCGTCGGGGTTCACCTCGGGCACGATCAAGGGCACATCCGGGTCCATGCGGAACAGCGAGCTGTTATCGATCACCACACAGCCCGCAGCGGCCGCAATCGGCGCGAATTTCTTGGTGGCTTCCGAACCAATGGCAAAGATCGCCATGTCCCAGCCGGTCCAATCAAAATTCTCGATATTCTGGACGCGCAGCATCTTGTCGGTGTCGCCATATTCGATTTCGACGCCCTGGCTGCGCGACGATGCCAGCACCGCGACTTCATCGGCAGGAAACTCGCGTTCGGCCAAAATGTTGACGACTTCGCGGCCGACATTGCCCGTCGCGCCTGCAACTACGATTCGGTAACCCATTTCAAACTTCCTTCATCAACATAACCGACCGTTCGCCCTGAGTAGCTGTCGAAGCCGAAGGCTGAGATAGCGTATCGAAGGGTCCTTCGATACGGCACTTCACTCTGCGAGCTCAGCACCTACTCAGGACGAACGGCGGAGGTAGTTACAACTCAATTTGCAATAAAAAAGGCCGGGCTCTTTTTGGGAGCCCGGCCTTTTGTGTTCGTTCAAAAACGCAGCGCGGCTCCTGCCTTATTCGGCAGCCTCGGTGGTCTTAATAGTGCGCGGGTCGCGGCGTTCCGCAATACGAGCCTTTTTGCCGGTCAGGCCACGCAGATAATAGAGTTTCGCACGACGCACGACGCCCTTGCGGACGACTTCGATGCTGTCGATGTTGGGGCTGTACAGCGGGAATACGCGCTCAACGCCCTCGCCGAACGACATTTTGCGAACGGTAAAGTTGGAGCCCATGCCCTTGTTCGAACGCGCGATGCATACACCTTCGTAATTCTGGATTCGCGTGCGTTCACCTTCGATGACCTTCACGCCCACCTTGACGGTGTCACCTGCACGAAATGCAGGGATTTTCTTGTTTTCGGACAAAGCCGCGATGGCTTCGGCCTCGAGTGTCTGGATGAGGTTCATGCCCCATTTAATCCTTATTCTTTTGTCGCACGTCAGAGGCAGGCTGAACCCGGGCATCCTGATAACGCCCCCAAAGGTCCGGTCTGCGTAACCGAGTATCTTCCTCCGCCCGTTGTTTCCGCCAGGCAGCTATTTTCGCATGATCCCCCGATCGCAACACTTCAGGGATCATCCGTCCTTCCCAATCATTGGGTCGGGTATAGTGCGGATATTCGAGCAATCCTTGTTCAAAGGACTCCTCGTCACCGCTGGAAGTCGCGCCCATTACGCCGGGAAGCAGCCGAATGCAAGCGTCTAACAGCATTAAAGCGCCAATTTCTCCGCCTGAGAGGACGATGTCACCCATCGAAACCTGCTCGATTTCGGGATGGGCGTCGAACAGGCGTTCGTCGAAGCCTTCGAAACGGCCGCAGATGATGGTGACGCCGGGGCCGGAAGCGAGTTCGCGGATGCGGGATTGGGTGATGGAAGCGCCACGGGGCGTCATGGCGAGGATGGGGGCGGTGCCCGCTCCGGTGTTCCCCAGCGAAGGCTGGGGCCCAGCACCCGACAATTGATTCCTTCGTTCAGGTTCTCGACCCCGGCCTTCGCCGGGGCACACCAGCTTATCGGTCATCTCCGCGATCGCAAAGTCAACCGCCGCCGAGAGGATATCCGCCCGCAACACCATCCCTGCTCCGCCGCCTGCTGGCGTATCGTCAACCGTGCGATGCCTGTCGCTGGCGAAGTCGCGGATGTGGATCGGCGAGCAAGACCACTTCCCCTCCTCCAAAGCGCGACCAGCAAGCGAAATACCGAGCGGGCCTGGGAACATTTCGGGGTAAAGAGTCAGGATTTGCGCTCGGAAGGTCATCGCTTGAATATGCTAAATACCCAGCGCCAAAACCGTGCTTCCATTAGCATCATCTTTGCGAGGAAAGACGGAACTCCGATTTCTTCAAGCTGCTTCGAAGTCGCATCGACCTTGAAAACAGTCTTGAGCAACACGACCATGACGCGGAGTTCGATCAGCATCAGCACGGCAAGCCCCGCATAACGGAGCCATGAAAGCTGCGGCAACAGTGTCTGACTTTCGATCGGGACAATCTTTGTCGCAACCCATATCCCGAGGCACTGTAAAGCCAATATGCGGATGATAAGCGTGTTGCGCGCTAACCTGCCGCGATAGCAAAAAGCAAAAAGCAGCGGCAGGGTGACCAGAACGTCAAACATAACAGCGACTTCCCAGCCGCCGAGTTCCTGGGATGGCAGGTTCCTACTGAACAACCAAGCAGCGGCCATCAGGACCAGCGCAGCAGGCCAGAACCAGTTGTCTTTCAGTCGTCTGTTTATTGCAGTTGGGTTCATCAAATCGTCCAATTCTCAACCTTCAACCCCGGCACGTCGGCGAAGTCCGCTTCGTTATCGGTCACAACCATCAACCCAAGCGAGAGCGCATGTGCAGCGATTAGCCGGTCATAGCTAGCTCTCTTGAATGGAATTGACGCGTAGGCGCGGGCTGCGTTGTCATCAAATGGCAGCACCGGGATTTCCTCGGCCATTATTGCCAGCTTCTCCAGCGGCGGTGGCTTTCCACGTTCAGAACCATATACAACTTCGGCAAAAACAATCGCTGAAGTCACTATCTCGTCCGCATCGCATTGGCCTGCACGCGCCACTACAGCCTCGCTCGCATCAAGACCGAGCGCAATCAGGACGTTACTATCAAGCAGGTATTTCATTTTCCCGGCATGTGTTTGGCGCGCCATTCGGGATCATTCCAAATCAGCGGGCGCTCCTCGAAAACACCATCCTCATGTTTGATGAACCGCAAGCCAGAACCGATCGCACAGCCGCGTACTTTCTCGATATTGAATTTCCGCTTGGGCTTGTCTTTGGCTTCGATGATAATCCTGCCATCCTCTTTGACGACAGTCCATTCCTGGTCAGGTTCAATGCCCAATGCAGCAGGCATCCTGATTGCCACGGAATTTCCCGATTTGAAGCTTTTAGCTGGATATTCCTTGCCCATGACGGCCTCCGTATATACAATATGTATATACTAGATTGCAAAAGCAGAATCAATCACTATCCGCTCGCCCCATTCGGGCACCGCATCTACTGTAATCGGGACCATAAATTTCTTGCCCGGCTTGCCGTTTTCGTCAGGCATCTGGATTTCCAGAACATCGCTTGCGCCGAAATTTTCGACTGCGACGCATTTGCCTAGATTGGTGCCGTCGGTGGACACACAAGGCAGCCCTATCAGGTCGCTGTAGTAATATTCGCCTTCGCCCAATTTGGGCAAGGCGTCGCGTGGTACGGTCAACACGGTGCTGCGCAGTTTTTCCGCTGCGTTGCGGTCGCTGATTTCGGCGAAACGCGCGATGGCGCCGTCTTTGGTGGGGCGAAGCGATTTGACCGTCAGCGCGCCATCGTTGAAACTTTTGTGCCGCTTCAAACTGTCCACGCTATCGGTGAACAGCTTGAGACGGACTTCACCCGTCACGCCGTGCGCGCCGGAAACGGCGGCAAGCGTGACGGTTTTGACCAATTGGTCTTTTGGCAAGTCTTAGCCCTCGGCCTTTTCTTCGGTTGCTTCTGCAGCAGGAGCCGCATCATCGGCACCTTCGGCAGGAGCCGAAGCGCTTTCGACCTGGGCTTCTTCGTCCGCTGGCTCGACAGCGCCTTCGACCGGTGCCTCGGCTGAAACGCCTTCGACAGGAGCTTCACCCGAAAGCACGGCTTCCGACGTTGCTTCTTCAGCGGCAGGCGCTGCTTCGGCTACAGCTTCAGCAGGAGCGGCTTCCTCTGCGGCAGGTGCTTCTTCAACCGCAGGTGCAGTTTCTTCAGCGGCGACTTCCTCTACAACTTCCGGCTCTGGCTCAGGCGCCGGAGCGGCTGCGGCTGCTGCGGCGGCTTCTTCGGCCTCGGCCAGCTTCGTTGCCCTGTCTTCGGCACGATCCTTGGCTTTCTGGCCGGGTTCGCCCTTGTTCGGGTTGCTCTTGACCTTGCGTTCCTTGACGCCAGCGACGTCAAGGAAACGGGCAACGCGGTCGGAAGGCTGAGCGCCAGCGGCCAACCAATGCTTCGCGCGCTCTGCGTCAAGGATCATGCGCTCTGCGCTATCCTTGGGAAGCTGCGGGTTGTAGCTGCCGATACGCTCGATGAACTTGCCGTCGCGCGGTGCGCGGGCGTCGGCGACGACGATTTTATAATAAGGACGCTTTTTCGAACCGCCCCGCGACAAACGCATTGATAATGCCATAAAACTAACTCACCTTTCTGAAATATTATAAACTAGAACTGATACTTATTTCTTTTTACTAAGAAGTCGTGCGAGGTCAGGCGGCATTCCGCCACCGCCGCCCATGCCGGGCAAGCCGCCCATTCCCGGCGGCAGCGATCCAGAAGGCAGGCCATGCATGCCCTCCATCGCGCCGCCCAGATCGCCACCACCTTTTCCGAACATCGCTGCAAGGCCCTTGAGCCCGCCCATCTTGCGAATGCGCTTCATCGCGGTCGCCATTTCCTGATGCATCTTAATCAGCTTGTTGACATCCTGAACGGTCATTCCCGACCCCTTGGCGATGCGAATCTTGCGTTTCGCATTGAGCAGTTCTGGCTTCGCGCGCTCTTTTGGCGTCATGGAGCCAATGATCGCATCCATATGCACGAGCAATTTGTCGTTCATCCCGCTTTGCGCCATCGCGGCCTGCGCCTTTTTCATGCCAGGCATCATGCCGGCAAGCGCACCAAGTCCGCCCATTTTGTTCATCTGACGAAATTGTGTGCGCAGATCGTCCATGTCGAACTGACCCTTGGCCATCTTGGCGGCAAGCTTTTCAGCGTCCTCCTTCTCGACCATTTCCGACGCGCGTTCGACAAGCCCGACGACGTCGCCCATACCCAATATGCGGCCCGCAACGCGGGTTGGATTAAACGCCTCGATGGCATCGAGTTTTTCGCCGACACCGGCAAATTTGATCGGCTTGCCGGTAATCGCGCGCATCGAAAGCGCGGCACCGCCGCGTGCATCGCCGTCCATTCGGGTCAGCACGACGCCGGTTAAATCGACACGCTCGCCAAAGCTTTTGGCGACATTGACCGCGTCCTGCCCTGTCAGCGAGTCCACCACCAGCAGGATTTCCTGAGGGGTCGCGACCTTGGCGACGGCGCTCATCTCGTCCATCAACTGCTGGTCGACGTTTAGGCGGCCTGCGGTATCGAGAATCAGGACATCAAAGCCCTGCAATTTCGCCGCCTGCATCGCCCGTTTGGCGATATCAACGGGTTGCTGGCCCTGCATGATGGGAAGCGTCGCGACCTCGGTCTGCGTGCCAAGTGTCGCCAGCTGCTCTTGCGCCGCCGGACGGTTGACGTCGAGCGAGGCCATCAGGACTTTCTTGCCCTGCTTTGCCTTCAGCATCTTGGCGATCTTCGCGGTCGTTGTGGTTTTACCCGAGCCCTGCAGGCCGACCATCATGATGATCGCCGGCGGCGCGACCGCCAAATTCAGGTCGCTTTGTTCCGCCCCAAGCATTTCGACGAGCGCATCGTTGACAATCTTGACGACCTGCTGCCCCGGAGTGACAGACTTCAAAACCTGAGCGCCGACCGCCTTTTCGGTGATGCTTTCAATGACATCGCGCACAACCGGCAGCGCAACGTCGGCCTCAAGCAAGGCCACGCGCACTTCGCGCATCGCTTCGCGAACGTCGGCCTCGTTCAACGCACCGCGACCGCGCAGGCGGTCGAACACCCCTCCTAACCGGTCACTCAGCTTTTCGAACACAGGCATTCCTTCATCAAACGAACAAAAAGCCGGTGAGCGAAACTTCGCCGACCAGCCTGGAAACACATATTTCCATTTCAATTTGCCGGGACCATCGTCCCTTGGCGAGCGCCGATACCACCGCCTTTTTCAAAATGCAAACGCAATTGGGAACAGGGATCGACCAGCCCCAAGCCCAACCGACTCCTCCACCCCCTTTTACGGGACAAATCAGCGGGATGCCGCCCGCTTAATCAAATATTGACCTTTTTTAGTGCATCAGGACGTTTGAGATATGGCGTCATTATCGATGGAACAATACGTGACCGAGGCAATCACCACCGACTACAGCGCAGCAAAAACCGGTCAGCGCGGCAAGAACATTTTTTACAGCGTCGTGATGTTTGCCGCAATCGCGATGTTTATCGTTATCGGCGGCCAGGTGGGTGCCCAGACTGTGCGCACGATTATCGGCGCCAGCGCCGGTGCCGACCAGATCATGGTAACCGCGCTTTTGCTCAACATTGCGCTCATCTTGCTGATCTGGCGGCGCACGAGTGCATTGAGCGATGAAATCGGCGTCTACAGACAGGCTGAGGTCCGGGCGCAGCATCTGGCGATGACCGACCCGCTGACCAACCTGTTCAACCGGCGGGCCATCAAGGAGAAGACGGCCGAGCTGAGCGCGCGAGCCTCGCGCCGGGGCAAATCGATCGCGTTTTTGATGATTGATCTCGACGGCTTCAAGAAAATCAACGATCTGTACGGTCATGACAGCGGCGATATGCTGCTGCGCGAGGCCTCGGACCGGATGCGCGAGGTCGCCCCGCCCAGCAGCGTCATCGCAAGGCTCGGCGGCGACGAGTTCGGTATTTGCGTCGTCTTCGAACCCGAATATCCGGAATCGGTCGATCGCATTGCGGAAGATCTTGTCGAGGCACTCGCGCGTCCAGTTGCTGTTGGCGACACCGAACAGACGGTAACCGCCTCCATCGGCATCAGCCGACCGGAAATCGACTGCGAATCCATCGATATGCTCATCCGACGCGCCGACATCGCCTTATACGCGGCGAAGAAGAATGGCCGGAACGGGTATAGCTGGTTTGAAAATGGCATGGAAGTCGAACTTCGGTCACGCAATTCGCTTGAGGGCGACATTCGCACCGGTATCACCAACGATGAATTCGTGCCTTATTTCGAACAGCAGATCGATCTTGCAACAGGCGAGCTTGTCGGCTTCGAAATGCTCGCGCGATGGGTTTCGCCGGTTCGCGGGCTGATCCCGCCCGATGATTTCATACCTGTCGCCGAAGAAACCGGCATGATCGGCGACCTGTCGATGAGCATCATCCGCAAGGCAATGATTGAGGCGCGCGGATGGGACCCGAAGCTTACAATTTCGGTAAATATCTCGCCCGTTCAGCTCAAGGATCCCTGGCTCGCGCAGAAAATCGTCAAGCTTCTTGTCGAGACGGGCTTTCCTGCCAACCGGCTTGAAGTCGAAATCACCGAAAGTTCGCTGTTCAAAAACCTAAGCCTGGCGCAGTCGATAGTCGGCAGTCTCAAGAACCAGGGCATCATGATCGCGCTTGACGATTTCGGCACCGGCTACAGCTCGCTCGCCCATCTGCGCGAATTGCCGTTCGACCGTATAAAAATCGACCGCAGCTTTGTTTCATCTATGCTCGAAAACGCTGAGAGCGCAGCCATCGTCAGTGCAATCGCGGGACTTGGGGCAAGTCTCGATGTGCCGATCACCGCCGAAGGGATTGAAGACGAGCAGATTATCACCAAACTGCGCGCGCTGGGCTGTACCAAGGGTCAAGGCTGGTATTTCGGTCAGCCGTTGAACATCGATCAGGCGCGCGCACTACTTGCGCAAAAGAGCCTGCTACCTTCGCGCAAACGCCAGACCGAAAGCCACTTTGCCGAGGATATCCGCAAGGCGTCTTGATCCAGGGTGGCGCCCGCCATTACGCCGATCGTTGTAGACTTCCCCCGACACTGCCCTTAAATCGCGCGCGATGGCGCTAGGCGAATTTCATAAAATGCATGGGCTCGGTAATGACTTTGTCGTCGTCGATGCCCGGACGACGCCCGTCGCCATGTCGGCGAAGCGCGCGCAGGCAATTGCAGACCGCAGATACGGCATCGGCTGCGACCAGCTCATCCTGCTGGAAAAATCCGACCACGCCGATGTTGCGATGCGGATTTACAACCCCGATGGCGGCGAGGTCGAGGCTTGCGGCAACGCGTCCCGATGCGTGGTGGCTCTCCTCGGCCGGGATGTTGAAATCGAAACCAAGGGCGGCGTGATTTCAGGCAAGCGCTCTGGCAACGACGTTTCGGTCGACATGGGTATCCCGAAGTTCGAATGGCAGGAGATCCCGCTGGCGTTTGCCATGGACAGCGCCGCTTTGCCGCTTGCGTGGGAGGGCCTTGAACATCCGGCCGCCGTCAACGTAGGCAATCCCCATGTGGTGTTTTTTGTGCCCGATTGCGATGCGGTCGATCTTGAACGGCTCGGCCCCGTCATTGAACATGACGCCGCCTTTCCCGAGCGCGTGAATGTCAACGTGGCCTCCATACACGAGGGCGAGATTACGCTTCGGGTTTGGGAACGTGGTGCCGGGCTGACTCGCGCGTGCGGGACTGGCGCGTGTGCAACCGCCGTTGCCGCAATCCGCGCAAAGCTGGTCGAGTCGCCCGCTACTGTACATCTACCCGGTGGTGCGCTTCAAATTTCGTGGGAGCCAGGTCATTCGGTGATCATGACGGGAGGCACAACTTACGTCTTCAAGGGCGAAACCAACTGGGATGACTTCGGATGAATGCGCCCCAGCCAAAGCCCGAAGTCATCAGCATGGGATGCCGCCTCAATCTGGCCGAGAGCAACGCGCTGGCGGAGCAGCTGGCGGGGCACAACGACGTTGTGATTGTCAACAGCTGCGCGGTAACGAACGAAGCGGTTCGGCAAACGCGGCAGGCGATAAGGCAGGCGCGCAAGCGGCAGCCCGATGCCCGGATCTGGGTGACCGGTTGCGCAGCGCAGGTGGAGCCCGAAACCTTTGAACGGATGCCCGAAGTGTCTGGGGTGTTTGGCAACGCGGAAAAGCAGGATGGATCGCTGCTCCGGAGCTTGATGGACCTTCCACACCGTCCTGTGGTCGTCTCCGACATCATGACGTTACAGCAGACTGCACCGCATCTCGTCACCGCTTATTCGGGCAAGACACGCGCTTTTGTTGAAGTGCAGAATGGCTGCGATCATCGCTGCACATTTTGCATTATACCTTATGGTCGGGGTAACAGCAGATCGGTTCCTGCGGGCCGCGTGATCGAGCATATCAAAATGCTGGTGAGCAAGGGATTTCAGGAAGTCGTGCTGACCGGCGTCGATGTCACCAGCTATGGCCACGATTTGCCCGGCAGACCCAATCTCGGTCATCTCGTCGAGCGCATTCTGAAGTTTGTGCCCGGCCTGCCGCGCCTGCGGCTTTCTTCTATCGACGGGGTCGAAATTGATGAACGCTTGTTCGACCTCATCACCGGCGAAAGCCGCGTGATGCCGCACGTTCATTTGTCGTTGCAGGCGGGCGACAATATGATTTTGAAGCGTATGAAGCGCCGCCACAGCCGTGAGCTGGCGATTGACCTCGTCGCCCAAATGCACGCTAAGCGTCCGGACATCGCGATTGGTGCAGACATCATTGCCGGTTTTCCGACCGAGACCGACGCAATGTTTGCAAACAGTGTCGATCTCGTGCGCCAATGCAAGATCGTCCACGGCCATATCTTTCCCTACTCGCCGAAGAAGGGCACCCCGGCTGCGCTGATGCCGCAGGTTCCGCACGCAGCCGTCAAGGCGCGGGCGAAGGCATTGCGCGATGCCGTCGCGGCCGAGCGGCGGAACTGGCTGGCGGCACAGATCGGCCTCACGCACAAAATCGCCGTCGAAAAAGGCGGCCTGTCTGGTCATTCGGAAAATTTTGCTTATGTGAAGCTCGACAAGCAGAGGACGGAGGGCAGCATCGTTGCCGCAGTCGTTCGCGAATATAAGGATGAAGCGTTGCTGGCAGAGGTTATCGAATGACCGAAAAGGATGGCTGGACCAACCGGCTCTTCGGCGGTTTCAAGAAAACCTCGAGCAAGCTCACCGATAATATCACCGGACTGGTCACCAAGGCAAAGCTCGAGCCGCGCGATCTCGACGAGATCGAGGACGCGCTGATTGCATCCGATCTTGGCCCGGCGATGGCAACTCAAATCCGCGACAAGATTGCTGCGGGACGTTTCGACAAAGGCATCGATGCCGAAGGTATCCGCCAGATCGTCGAAGACGAGATCGCTGCCGTGCTGGCCCCAGTCGCGCAGCCGCTCGAAATCGACGCATTTCCCCGGCCTCAGGTGATCCTGGTGATTGGCGTCAACGGCTCGGGCAAGACCACCACAATTGCCAAATTGGCCAACCTGTTTCTGGAACAGGATTATGGCGTGATGCTCGCGGCAGGCGACACTTTCCGCGCTGCTGCCATCGGGCAATTGAAGATTTGGGCCGAACGTATCGGCGTCCCCATCGTCACCGGACCCGAAGGCGGGGACGCGGCGGGCATCGTGTTCGACGCGGTCAAGAAAGCGACCGCCGAGGGCATCGACGTCTTGATCGTCGATACCGCCGGGCGTTTGCAAAACAAGCGCGAACTGATGGACGAACTTGCAAAAATCCGTCGGGTGTTGGGACGTCTGAACCCTGCCGCGCCGCATAATGTCGTCCTCGTGCTCGATGCGACAACCGGACAAAATGCGCTCTCGCAAATCGAGATATTCAAGGAAGTGGCAAACGTGACCGGGTTGGTAATGACAAAGCTGGACGGCAGCGCGCGTGGCGGGATATTGGTCGCGGCGGCAAAACAGTTCGGGCTGCCGATCTACGCGATCGGCGTTGGCGAAACAATCGACGACCTGAGGCCATTCGACGCGCAAGACCTTGCCCGCGCCATTAGCGGAGGGAGGCAATGACGAACCATCACTTGATAGCAAAATCCGCTGTGTCATCCTCGCGAACGCGGGGATCCATGGTCGACGCAATTCGCTTGATCGGCCAAGCAATCGCAAAACTACAGGTCAGGCCATGGACCCCCGCTTACGCGAGGGTGACAAAACTTTTTACGGTCCCAAGCCAGCTTGAACAATCCATATGACACAGGAAAATCCTTCAATCAAAAAGCCATCGGGCTCGCTGAGTTTCATTCTCGATTTCGGTCCTCTGCTGTTGTTTTTTCTCGCATCGAAGTTCGGCAGTTCGGAAAACGACCCTTCGCAAGGCGCAATTGTTGGCACAGCCACTTTTATGGTGGCGATTATCGTCGCCGTCATCGTCTCGAAGGTCAAACTCGGCAAGATTTCGCCGATGCTGAAACTAACGGCCGCACTTGGCGTGTTTTTCGGGGCGCTGACTGTGTGGTTTCACGACGAGCGTTTCATTCAAATCAAGCCAACCATCATTTATGCATTTTTTGCGGTGTTGCTACTGGGCGGCTGGCTGCGCGGCAAGGCGATGCTCAAATATGTACTTGAGCAGGCCTATGACGGGCTGAGCGAGGCCGGCTGGCTTAAGCTTTCGCTCAGCTGGGGCCTATTCTTCACGGCGCTTGCAATAGCCAATGAGGTTGCGCGCGCGATGCTGTCTTTCGACACGTGGCTGAGCCTCAAAGTGTGGGGCGTAACCGCCCTCACCTTTGCCTTTGCCCTGGCGAATATTCCGATGCTGATGCGGCACGGGCTAAAGCTGGGCGACGATACTCCCGTGCCGCCGCAAGGTTAGTCAGCCCTGCTGGTCTGCGCGTGATACGCCCTGACCATCGAGATTTTGCGCGACGAACTCCCAATTTATTGCCTTGGCCAGCAACGCATCGACATAATCCGGGCGTGCGTTGCGATAATCGACATAATAGGCATGTTCCCAAACATCGATGGTCAGCAGCGGCGTAATCCCATGCACCAACGGCGTGTCGGCATCGTGGAGCGAAGTGATTTTCGGTTTATCCTGATCCAGGACGAGCCATGCCCAACCGCTTGCGAAATGCCCGACGGCCTCGTCCTTCAGCTTTTTGAGCATCTCGTCCTGGCTGCCGAATTCGTCCGCAATCATGTCAGCCAGCTTGCCTGAAGGCTTTTGCTCTTCGGGCGAGAGGCATTGCCAGTAAAAGCTGTGGTTCCAGATTTGCGCAGCGTTATTGAACAGCTTTGCATTGCCCTCGGTTTTCGCTGCAATAATGACCTGGCTCAGCGATGCGCCGGATAGACTGGCTTCCTCTCCGGCAAGTTCGTTGGTTTTATCGACATAGGCCTTGTGGTGCTTGCCATGATGATAATCGAAGGTTTCGGCAGAGATTATGTCGCCAAAGGCATCTTTTGCATAAGGCAGGTCTGGAAGAACGAAAGTCATCGCGGATTTCCTTTGTTTATAATGGGTCGTCAATGAAACGGCCGGCCGGGCTGGACGTTCCGTTCGCCCCGCTATCCGTACAGAAAATATGTGACAATAACGCTGGCTGGGTTTAGGCACGCCATCAGCGCGGGGGTGCTCCCCTGAACTTTGACAGGAGGAAAAATGGCTAAATTCTTTGGAAATCTCCATCTGGTGCTGGTCGCCGGATTGGTTCTCGCAATCATCCTGATTGCATTTCATGGCGGCGACGGCGGCTTTGCGGCGTCGGCGCTGTTTCGTTGGATTCACACATTCGTGGGGATCGTCTGGATTGGCCTGCTCTATTATTTCAATTTCGTGCAGATACCGACAATGCCTAAAGTCCCTGCCGAGCTGAAACCCGGTATCTCGAAGCATATCGCACCGGCGGCGCTCTTCTTCTTTCGCTGGGCTGCGGCTTTGACGGTGCTGTTCGGCCTTGCAATTGCAGGTCAGCCCGGACCTGGTGCACCACCCTATCTGGTTGAGGCGCTGACGTTCCAGCCCGGTTACGATCTGATCGGCATCGGTATGTGGCTGGCGCTGATTATGGCATTCAATGTCTGGTTCATCATCTGGCCGAACCAGAAAAAGGCGCTTGGTATGGTCGAAGCCGACGATGCAACCAAAGCGAAGGCAGCAACCACGGCGATGATTACTTCGCGGATCAACACCATGCTGTCGATCCCGATGCTCTATGCGATGGTAAGTTTCAACGGCGGTTGAACAAGTTCCCTCTCCCCTTGCGGGAGAGGGTTGCGCAGACTTGGCAATTCATTGCCTAGTCGCAGCTGGGTGAGGGGCTGCGACGTCGAAACCCCTCACCAACCTTGCCTGGGTCGCTTCGCTCCCAAGGCTTCGTATCTTCTCCCGCAAGGGAGAGGGGAAACTTACCCTAAAAGATCGTGCTTTTTCAGCGTGTGCCGCAACTGGTCATAGCTTAGATTAAGCGCTTTCGCAGTCTGCCGCTGATTGTACCTGCACTTTGCAAGCGCCTGTTCCAGAACCGCCTTTTCGTATTTTTCGGTAGCTTCGCGGAAGTCGGTTACATCGACGGCTTGGCTTAGGTCGGTCGAAAAACGCGCCTCGCTTGATGCGTCGCTACTCGCCGCCGTGTTTGTTGGCGCGGATTGCGCGATGCCGCTGCGCCACGGGCTTTCGAACGGGTCGAACTGGACATAATCGACGGGCTGGCCCGGGTCGGCCCAGCGATAGACCGCCCGCTCCACAACATTGCGGAGCTCACGGACATTGCCCGGCCACAGATGATTTTCAAGCGCACGGGTCGCGACCTCGCCGAAGCCGGGCCAGCCGTCCCAACCCAGTTCAGCCGCCATCTTGCGGCCGAAATATTCCGACAAGACTTCCACATCGCCTTCGCGTACGCGGAGCGGCGGTAACGTAATCACTTCAAAACACAGCCGATCAAGCAAGTCGGCACGGAATTTTCCGGCATCAACCATATTGGGGAGATGCTCGTTGGTTGCTGCCACGATGCGCACGTCGACGCGCACCGGCCGCGAGGATCCGATCCGCGTGACCTCGCCATATTCGACCGCGCGCAACAGCCTTTCTTGCGCGCCCATGCTTAATGTCCCGAGCTCATCCAGAAACAGCGTGCCCCCGTCCGATTCCTCGAAACGGCCCTCGCGCGACCGCGTCGCGCCGGTAAAAGCCCCGGCCTCATGGCCGAAGAGTTCAGCCTCGATCAGCGTTTCGGGTAAGGCGGCGCAATTCATGGTGACCAGCGGCCCGTCCCAACGCGAGCTCAGGCGGTGAAGCCGCTCCGCGATCAGTTCCTTGCCGGTGCCGCGCTCACCCACCACGAGCACCGGCCGATTGAGCGGCGCTGCCCTACTCGCGCGCTCCACCGCGTCGAGAAATGCCGAGGACTGGCCGATAAATTGATGGCTGTCGCGATCCATTTTCAAACATTGGCATATTTCACCACGTTATGGCAATAAATACTATCGACACATACTGGCAAAACTTGAAAAATGCCTGAAATCTGCCGGAAAGCGCAATTGGCACGCTCCCTGCAATATCTTTTACAAACCGGTCACACCGGTAATTTCGAGCAAAGGGAAGTCCAACATGAGCACCGAAACCAGAGTCAAAGAGAATGAAAGCCGCCTCTGGGTAGCCGTCGCATTGTCAATGTCGATGATCTTCACCAGCTATATCGTTTCGGTAGCTACGCATAAGGAAGACATTCAAGTCAATGCAAACATCCATTCCCAACGGCCAATCGTTGTCGGCTACCTTGCCTGACTTCGTAAGCCAGCGACCGGGGCGCCCCAGCTCCCCCC
>CALRMO020000021.1:0-24167 GCA_943369235.1 Sphingomonas paucimobilis | reverse complement strand
AAATCCGCAATCGGCCATTTGCTTGGCGGCGCTGGCGCGGTCGAAAGCATTTTCTGCATCCTTGCGATCCGCGACCAGATCGTGCCCCCAACGCTCAATCTCGACAATCCGGACGAAGGCACCGAAGGCGTCGACCTCGTTCCGCATGTGGCAAAGAAGCGCAAGGTAAAGGCGGTTTTGAACAACAGCTTCGGTTTTGGCGGGACGAACGCAAGTTTGATTATGAAGGCTGTTGAATAACTTCGAGGACGAAAATCCATTGGCGTCGCCACGAAATAACGCACACCGTAGCCCTGAGCAGCAGTCGCGCAGCGGCTGCGTCCGTCGAAGGGCGCTTGTCAGCCAAGCGCACCGCCATTCGGAGAAACGCCCTTCGACTTTTCGCCAGCGCTTCGCACTGACGGCTCAGGGCTGCGGTGTTATTCTAAAGCGTGTAAGGGAGCGATATGCCTAAAAAAGCCCCCCTCCCCCGCCGCCTTGCCAAATGGGCAATCATCGCCGCGTTGGCCTTGCTTGCGCTGATCGCCGGTAACTTCGTCTACGGTTGGACCGCGCCCGGCCCACTCACCCGCGAAGTCACCGTCGTCATAAAACCCGGATCGAGCATTACGCTTGCCGCGCAGCAGCTCGAAAAGGGCGGTGTCATCAAATCCGCCGCCGCCTTCGTTAACCGGGCGAAGATTTTCGGCGCGACCAGCACGATCAAGGCAGGCGAATTCGTCATCCCTCCCCAGGCCTCCAATTCCGATGTGCTCGACATCCTGACCGGCGGCAAGACGGTGCAGCGAATGGTCACGATCCCCGAAGGGATGCCTTCGATCATGGTCTACGAACGGTTGATGGCCAACGACCGGCTGACGGGCAGCATTCCCGTCCCCGCCGAGGGATCGGTGCTGCCCGACAGCTATGCGTTCGACAAGAACGAGCCCCGCGCCGCCGTGCTGAAGCGGATGCAGGATGCGATGAAAAAGACGATGGACGAACTGTGGCCGAAACGCAGCAAGGCGACAGTTGTCAAAAACCCGCAGGAGGCGCTCGCTCTGGCCTCAATCGTCGAAAAGGAAACCGCGCTTAAATCGGAACTGCGCCTTGTCGCGGGCGTCTATTCCAACCGTCTGCGCCAGGGCATGATGTTGCAGGCGGACCCGACCATCATCTACCCGATCACCAAGGGCAAACCATTAGGCCGCCGCATCCGCCAATCCGAAATCGCCGACGTCAACGACTATAACACCTACGCCATGACCGGCCTGCCAAAAGGCCCAATAGCCAACCCCTCGCGCGCCGCCATCGAAGCCGTTCTGAACCCGCAAGCAACCAACGCTTTGTTCTTCGTCGCCGACGGCAAAGGCGGCCACGTCTTCGCCGACACGCTGCAAGAGCATAATGCCAATGTCGAGAAATGGTACGCGATCAGGCGTGAGCGGGGGGAGATGTGAGAGAATGAACCAAGACTGGGGGGCAAGTTTGTGGTCAAGAAAATAGTCATCCGCAAACGCATCAGGCCGATGCCGACAACGCTGACGCGTTGGTCACAATTCTTAGATTTTGCTAGACGCCACCCGGCACCTCAGTGGGTTTTCCGAGGGCAGCCACAAAAATGGGCGCTAAAGCCTACGGTGGGTAGGCCTTCGATGTACGATCCTTCTCGAGAGATTCAGATTTTGAATGAGTTTAAGCGGCTTGCTCAACCGTTCGTTTCCCTAAGCCGTAATTTATCAGATTGGGATTGGTTATTTATTGCGCAGCATCACGGCCTCCCCACTCGCCTCCTGGACTGGACAACTAATCCTTTGGTGGCCGCGTACTTCGCCTGTCAATCATCTGCCCGAGGGAAAAGACAAGGCCAAATTATAGCAGTTAAAGTGTCGGATGTTGGGTTAATGCCGCAACCAGAAATCGACGCCGGACCCTTTGCAATCTCGCAACCGCGATTTTTTTACCCAACCGCCGTAGCAAATCGGATTTCAGCTCAACGGGGTCTTTTTAGTGTTCATCCCGAGCCCGCAAAAAACTGGATACTTAGAGAAAAAACTGAACGCTTTGCGATCGAACCCGACGACAAGGCTTTTTTCCTTAGATACCTGCATGGTTTGGGTGTAGATGCGGCGATGATTTATGGCAGATATGGATGGATTGGCAGCTAACATCGCTTGGCGATATAATTCAGGGCGACCGATAATATGAGCGCGCAACGAATCCCTATTGAGGCCATAAAAAGCGATGGCTGGTTTCCCGATCTTCCAAAGCGCTTGGATGCGGCTGTTGACGCGTATGACTTTGCAAACTCGGTCGATTTTCAGCCGTTGCTGGACTTATCATCGACTACCCGTTTTGAGTCTATCGACATCGATTTAGACTCGGTGGTCATTCGTGGAGATGAATGGTCCGTTCCCGGAACAGTCTACGTGACGTTAGTGTATGACCCGAATAACGAACCTGTAGAAATAGACGACTCATATCCCGTTACCGTTTACTTCACCGTGAGCGATAATCAGGATGTAGAAATCCGAAAAATTGAGGCAGACGTCCGCTCGTTCTACGAGTAGCCTTTCTCAAAATCGAGCGCTTGCAATGTAGGATTTGCCCTGTCAGGTCCGCCCACGCACATCATTACCCGCCCAGAGGCTGTAAGGGTACGCAATCAGCCATAATGCACATGCCTTAAAGCAACAAAAGATACAGTTGGGGGGTGGATCTTGCGTATCTTTTGTATCTTTAGCGTCTGCCACTTCGTCCCTTTGTGCCTTTGTGTGAGATTAAATTTGCACCACAGCTCTGAACTGCACGGCCGATAGGTTGCCGGCATCACACAAAGACACAAAGAAGAAGGAAAGAAATTTGTTCAAGGTGCCAACTTATTGCCAACTTTGAGGCTTTTCTGAGGCTTTTTTGACCCTCAAGGCTCCGCAATATTGAATGGCCCTGGCATCGGATCAAGCGCGGCCTGTAACGCCTCGAGCGCCGAACGGTCGCCTTCGACTTTCAGGCCCGCCCCTTCCAACTGCGCCAGCGGCCTTTTCAGGAACAGCAAGGCGAGGAAAAGCTGGCGTGGGCCAGTGACCGTTACGGGGGGTCCGCTATGGCTTGCTCCCATCTCGGTGAACATAACCGCGTTGCCGACGCTGACCTTGGCTTTTTCCTGACGGTCGGTGAAGACAAAGTTGATTGCCAGCGACTTGTCGCCAATGATCGCCGGGTCCAGCCGCGTTGCGACCGAATCGAGCAACAATCCGGTCGGGATCGCCGAAATCATATCGATGCTTTGCGTGGTTATGCTTGCTTTAACCCCTTCACGCAGGTCGCGCGCCGCAGAGAGATACATGTTGCGCCAGATCGCTGATTCCGCCTGATAACCCTGCTGTTCATAGCTATCGGCGAGCAACGCGCGGCCTTCGGCGTTTTTCGGCTCCGCAAAGACCAGGCTGTTGAGCAAGTCGGACGACCAGCGATAATCACCAGCCGCCATCGCCTTTTTCGCCTCGGTCAAAACCTTGCCCGCGCCGCCCATGGCGTCAACCAGTTTAGCCGCGCGCACTTCGGGCGGATGCGGGTTCAGGTTCGCGGGAACCGCGTCGTACCAGCCGAGATAATATTGATAAATCGCCTTCGAATTATGGCTGTAGGTGCCGTAATAGCCGCGATTGAACCACTGGTCGGCAATCGCTGGCGGGGCTTTCAAATTCTCGGCGATTTCGGCCTGAGTCATGCCCTTGTTCATCATCCGCACCGTCTGGTCATGCAGATAGCGATAATTGTCGCGCTGCCCCGAAAGCCAGCCCTTGACCTCGGACTGCCCGAAACGCGGCCAGCAATGGCTTGAGGCAATCGTGTCGCTGCGCTCGCCATACAAATTGAGCGCTTCATTGAGGAAACCGGCCCAGGCGTGCGCGTCGCGCACCTTTGCCCCGCGCGGCGTGAGGATGTTGTGCAGGGTGCAGGTCGCGATTTCGGCGGCAAGGAATGTCCGTGACGACGGCACATAGACGTTCATTTCAGCGGGCGCTTCGCTTCCCGGCACCATCTGGAATTCGAGCGTGACGCCATCGACTTCGCGAGTTTCGCCGGTCTTTCGGATGTCCACGGTCGGGGGGATCAGCGTGATGTCGCCGCCTGCAATCCCCTTGCCGATGCCGCTGCCCATCTGGCCCTGCGCGCCGGGCAACAGGTTGCTGCCGAATTGATAGTTGGCCCGCCTGCTCATCGCCGGGCCTGCCATCACATTTTCCGAAGCGGTTTCGGCGAGGAAATGTTCGGGCGCGATGATCGCGACCTTGCCCGCGTTCACATCGGCCTCATCGACGACGCCACGCACCCCGCCGAAATGGTCGCCATGGCTGTGGCTATAGATGACGGCGGTGACGGGACGCGCACCCAATTTCTCGTTCACCAGCCGGAGAGCAGCCGCTGCGGTATTGCGCGTGGTCAGCGGGTCGATCAGAATCCAGCCGGTCTTGCCCTTGATCACGGTCATGTTCGACACGTCAAAGCCGCGCACCTGCCACATATTATCCGACAGGGCGAAAAGTCCATGTTTGCGCAATATTCCCATATGCCGCCACAGGCTGGGGTTCACGGTGTCGGGCGATTTGCCACCCATCCAGGCATAAGCGTCGAGGTTCCAGACAGGCTTGCCGTCGTTGGAACGAATGACCGGATCGGCCAAGGTGCCCAGATAGCCCTGGTCGGCAAACGCGGCATCGCGGCCATCGTCGGCAGGCAATGACGCAGCGGTTGTTTGCTGGGCGTTGATGGTCGCTGCCGACGCAGGCTTGGGCGAACGCGTATCCTGTGCCGCCAACAAGGCGGCGGGCGTTACGCTTATCATCAACGCCAAAGCCAATTGCCGCATGTCTCTCTCCCTTTTGGAAGGAACGATGCAGCAGATGGCTGCCCACGTATATCAAGCATTTGGCATTTGCCGCCGCCATGATGCTCTCGCTTGGCGGGGGAACTTTTGGAGATGCGGTCGATTACCGGTGCTGAAATCGCGCATCAAGCAAAGGAATATATATGATCGGCCGCACCCTTCCGGATGTCGTCCTTAAAACCCGTGTCCGTGACGAGTCCGTCGGAGGGCCAAATCCGTTCCGCTGGCAGGATGTCAACGTTCGTGATCTGGGCAAGGGAAAGCGGATCGTCATCTTCTCGCTCCCCGGCGCATTCACCCCGACCTGTTCGAACGAGCAATGCCCGTCATTCGAGCGTCTTTACGATGATTTCAAGGCAACGGGTATCGATGAAGTATACTGCATCGCGGTCAACGACGCGTTTGTCATGTTCCAGTGGGGAAAGCATCTCGGCCTCGACAAGGTGAAGCTGCTGCCCGACGGCTCGGGCGACTTTACCCGGCGCATGGGGATGCTGATCGACAAAAGCCATCTTGGCTTTGGCTATCGCAGCTGGCGATATGTCATGGTCGTCGAGGACAACACGATCATCGAATGGTTCGAGGAGCCGGGTATCAACGACACCGGCGACGACGACGACCCCTATGGCGAAACCGACCCTGAAAGCATCCTGCGGGTGCTTGAAATCAGCAACGGGTTGCTGGTTCAATAACCCATCAGGCTCATAACTTCCTTGCGGCTGGTGGGATCGTCGAGGAAACAGCCGAGCAGCTTGGATGTCACCATGCCGCTGCCGTGAACCTTGACGCCGCGACCTGTCATGCAGCCATGCTGCGCCTCGATGACAACGGCCACTCCGTCGGGCTTCAGATTTTCCCAGATGCAGTTGGCCACTTCGGCGGTCAGTCGCTCCTGCACCTGCAAGCGGCGGGCAAAGCCATGAAGCACGCGCACAAGTTTCGAGATGCCCACAACCTTGTCCGTTGGCATATAGGCAATAGAAGCCTTGCCAAGGATTGGTGCCATATGATGCTCGCAATGCGACTGGAACGGGATGTCCTTGAGCAACACCAGTTCGTGATAGCCGCCGACTTCCTGAAAGGTCCGCGACAGATGTGCGGCCGGGTCTTCGGCATAGCCCGCGCAATATTCACGCCACGCCCGTCCGACACGCGCCGGTGTGTCAATCAGGCCCTCGCGGCCTGGATCGTCGCCCGACCAGCGGATCAACGTGCGAATGGCATCCTGCACTTCGTCAGGGACAACGACTTTGCCATTGCCGTCGATTTCGTCGTCATAATGAATGTGCGCGATGGGAAACACCTTTTCGGGCCGGTTCATTTAAAAGCTCCCACGGGCCTTATGCCCGCATTAGCCCAAGAGATAATCACGCCCGCCTTTCAATCCAATACGGACAATAGCCCATAGAAAGCTGTCTGCAACCGTTGCCGTGATTTTCGTTCATGTCGGAAACGTCCAAGCATTCGCGAGCGTAATGCCGTAACTCCCGATTCGTCCTCGTTTTACGGGGCAGGAGGGAGACCGGAATTATTGCGACCCGTTCCGGTCTCCTTCTAACCTTAGCCGATTGCCTGACCGGTTTTCGCCCAGTCGGCGAGGAAACCCTCAATACCCTTGTCGGTCAGGATATGCTTGACGAGCCCCTTGATTACCGACGGCGGTGCAGTCATCACGTCGGCCCCGATCAGGGCCGCCTGATGGACATGAATTCCGTGCCGCACGCTGGCCACCAGGATTTCCGTGGTGAAATCATAATTGGTATAGATTTGCTTGATGTCCGCGATCAGGGCCATTCCATCAAAGCCATTATCGTCATGGCGCCCGACGAAAGGCGAAACAAAGGTCGCGCCAGCCTTGGCCGCCAACAACGCCTGGTTCGCCGAGAAGCACAGAGTGACATTGACCATTGTACCATCATTCGAAAGGGCCTTGCAGGTTTTCAAGCCATCAATCGTGAGCGGCACCTTAATGCAGACATTATCCGCAATCTTGCGCAGGATCTCGGCTTCCTTCATCATCGCCGAATGATCGAGCGCGACGACCTCCGCCGATACCGGTCCGTGGGTGAGCGCGCAGATCTCGCGCGTTACCTCGATAAAATCGCGGCCCGATTTCGCGATCAGCGAAGGGTTGGTGGTTACCCCGTCCAGAAGCCCGGTCTCTGCCAGTTCCTTGATGTCGGCGATTTCGGCGGTGTCGGCAAAAAATTTCATGAAGCTGTCCTGCTGGCTGGATTCGGTGCCTGCCTCTTGGCAAATTGCGCTGCAAATAGACAGCCAGAATTCGCGGTCCCGAGATTATAGGCGTTTGCCGAGTCCAAAGACGCCGATCAACAACGGATCACTGGTGCGTTGCGGGTCGGCGCGGATATTGGCTTCCTCCAAACCGATGGCTGCCCAGATGCTGTCATCGGCCTTGCGCGTGATGTCACTCGCAAGCGCCGCGATATCGAAGCCTGTGACGGAGCGGACAGCCTGACCGATGACCTGATCGTCAAACAGGCGAAGACCTTCGGATATGCCAGGGAGCATCGACCCAACCAGAGCTATTCCCATTTTACCTCGAAGAAAAGACGTTGCCGCCTGCAGACCACCGCGAACGAGCGCGGCGGCGTCTTCAATCGAAATATTGCGAACGGCATCGGCTACCAAGGGTGCTGCACGCTCGGCGCCTTTTTCTGCGGCGCGGTTTAACTGACGTTGCAGCCGATCGCGGAACTGGCGACTTTGCAGGACGAGCGAGACGATGCCGGTGCCCCTGTCTCCGCCAAAGCGATCGGGAAGCGATATGCGCGCAACCGAGCTATCGTAAAAGCCGCCGGGCTGGAGAAGCAGCGCAAATGCGTTTTGCGAAGAGAGTGTCAGCAGACGGCGAATTGCTTCGGTCAGGCTAAACCCTGGCAGGCTCGCGCAGCCGGGGAGTGTCAAGGTAGCCAGAGCAGCACCCGAAAGCAGGATTTTGCGGCGGGTGGTGGTCATATGTGGCTCTCTTCGGCAATTGCCACCAGCTATCAGATATTTGTAATGTCGGCCATCATTCTTCCCCACTCCTCCCGGGAGAGGGATCGGCAGGTGACGTTCCGCTTTTGTCCGCCTATATGCTTATCATGGATCCTGATTCACACCGTGTCCGCGTCGTCTTGCTTACACAAGCGATCGGTCCACTGGATTACAGGCTGCCCGATGACATGAGCGCACGGCCGGGCTGTGTGGTCACTGTCCCGCTTGGCCCACGCAAATTGCCTGGCGTGGTGTGGGAAGACGATATCTTTCAAGACGAACCCGTCGATGCCAAAAAGCTGCGCGCGGTGCTTGAGGTCGTGGAATGCCCGCCCATTGGGCCCGGCCTGCGGCGGTTGGTCAATTGGGTGGCTGACTATTATCTAACAAGCCACGCCGCGGTTTTGCGGATGGTGTTGGCATCGTCTGCGGCGTTCACGGCGTCGGGGACAATCACTGAGTATCGGCGAACGGGATTTGAGCCTTCGCGGCTGACGCCACAGCGCGCGGCCGCGCTCGATGCGCTTGAGGACGCGCAAGGGCTGGTGCGCGAACTGGCGGCGGAAGCGGGCGTCAGCGACGCCGTCATTCGTGGCCTCATTAAGACCGGCGCATTCGAACCTGTCACGATCAGCGTGGACACCCCGTTTCCAGAACCGCAGCCGCAATTTGCTGTCCCCGAATTGAACGAGGCGCAAAGCGCAGCTGCCAACACTATGACCGCAGCGGTTGCGACCGGCGGGTTCGAAACTTTCGTGCTCGATGGCGTGACTGGATCGGGCAAGACAGAAACCTATTTCGAAGCTGTTGCCGAGGCAATCCGACTGGACAAACAGGTGCTTGTGCTGCTCCCGGAAATTGCGCTGACTCAACCCTTCCTCAAGCGATTTCAGGAGCGTTTCGGCGTCGAACCAGCGGTTTGGCATTCCAATATGCGATCGACCCAGCGCCGCCGGGCATGGCGTGCGGTGACCGATGGCAGCGCAAAAGTCCTGGTCGGCGCACGTTCGGCGCTCTTCCTTCCCTTCGCAAATCTCGGGCTAATCATCGTCGATGAAGCGCACGAGACGAGCTTCAAACAGGAGGATGGCGTCCGCTACCATGCGCGCGACGTCGCGGTGATGCGCGGCCGGTTTGAAGGATTTACAGTCGTACTTGCATCGGCAACGCCCGCTTTGGAGTCGCGGCATATGGTTGCCATTGGGCGCTACCGTGGCCTCGAAATCCCGTCGCGGTTCGGGGCGGCAAAAATGCCGGAAATCAAGGCCATCGACCTGACGCTGGACGCGCCCGAACGCCAGCACTGGATCGCGCCGACATTGCTGAAAGCGCTTGAAGAACGCATCGACCGTGGGGAACAGAGCCTGCTATTCCTGAACCGTCGGGGTTTCGCGCCGCTGACCTTGTGCCGGACCTGCGGTCATCGCTTTCAATGCCCCAATTGCACCAGCTGGATGGTCGAACATCGGCTCGTCCGGCGTCTTGCCTGCCACCATTGCGGCTTTGTCATGCCGCCGCCCGACGAATGTCCCGAATGCAGCGAGAAGGACAGTCTGGTTGCCTGTGGCCCCGGCGTCGAACGCATTTGCGACGAGGTCAACCGCTTGCTGCCCGATGCGCGGACCATCGTTGCAACGTCAGACACCCTATGGTCGCCCGAGAAGGCCGCCGAATTTGTCGCGCGGGTCGAAAGCAAGGCCGTCGATATCATTATCGGCACGCAGCTTGTGACCAAGGGCTACCATTTTCCGGAGCTTACGCTGGTCGGGGTCATCGACGCGGATCTGGGTCTCGAAGGCGGCGATTTGCGTGCAGCCGAACGCACGTTCCAGCAAATAGCGCAAGCGGCCGGCAGAGCAGGTCGCGGCGAAAAGCCGGGCGAGGTTTTTATCCAGACCCGCAATCCCGGCCATCCGGTGATTGCTGCGCTGGTAGCAGGCGACCGCGATGCCTTTTACGATGCTGAAACCGAACAGCGCAAAGCCGCAGGTGCCCCGCCCTTTGGCCGCTTTGCAGCAATTATCATTTCCAGCGAGGACGAGCGCGAGGCCATTGAAGCTGCGCGCGCCGTGGGCGGGGCCGCACCACAAGCCGAAGGAATGTATGTCTACGGCCCCGCGCCTGCCCCGCTCGCAATGCTGCGCGGACGTTACCGCCAGCGCTTGCTGATTCACGCGCAGCGCTCGGTCGAAGTGCAGGATATCATCCGCAAGTGGTTAGGCGCTTTGCAATTCCCGCGCGGTGTGCGCATAGGCGTGGATGTCGACCCGTACAGCTTCCTGTAATATAAGTTTTGCTTTACCCTTCGCCGTCTTATCCATATAATACAGCCAATCGATGTTCTTCAAACGAGACACTCCCCAGCCTTCATCTGACATCGACAGTCGCCTGGCGGCTTTCGATTCGGCTTATGCGGGTTTGTTTCCCGATAACCCCGCGCCGTGGGACGGCAAGACACCGCCGCCTGCGATCAAAAAGCAGCTTCTAGGCAAATCGCGCTGGTGGTGGTTCAGCCGGGTAACGGGTGGGTTATTCCTGCTTTTCATGCTGATGATAGCTTGGCTTGCGATCACAGCGCCGTTGTCAAAATCGCTTCAGCCAATCGCGCCACCCCGAATCACGTTGCTCGCCTCGGACGGCACGCCAATTGCCCGGAACGGTGCGATCGTCGACCGCCCGGTCGATGTCACCAAGTTGCCGCCTCATGTGGTTCAGGCATTCCTATCCATCGAAGACCGGCGTTTTTATTCGCATTGGGGCATCGATCCGCGCGGACTGGCGCGCGCCTTCTGGTCGAACGCTTTTGGCAGCGGAATAACGCAGGGCGGCAGCACGATTACGCAGCAGCTTGCCAAATTCACGTTCCTCACCCCCGAACGCAGCCTGACCCGCAAGGCGCGCGAGATGCTGATTGCATTCTGGCTCGAAGGCCGACTGACCAAAGACGAAATATTGGGGCGTTACCTGTCGAACGTCTATTTTGGTGATAATGTCTATGGTTTGCGCGCGGCGTCGCTTCATTATTTTTATCGCCAGCCCGAACGGCTGACACTTTCGCAAGCGTCGATGCTGGCCGGGCTGGTTCAGGCACCGTCGCGGCTTGCGCCAACTAAGAACCCTGAACGCGCCGCCAAGAGGGCCAAGCTGGTGCTGCGCGCCATGGTTGCCAACGGTGCGTTAACTCAGGTAAAGGCAGATGCCACGCCAATTGCACGGCTCGATGTCCGCGTCCGCGACACTATCCCCACCGGTACATATTTCGCCGACTGGGCTGTTCCGCAAGCACGGTTGCTGACCGAAAGCGGTTATGCCGACGTCAAGATCACGACCACGCTCGACGCACGGTTGCAAAATATAGCGCGCCGCGTGACCAACAATGGCAGCCTTGGAAAGGCACAGATTGCGCTCGTCGCCATGCGTCCCAATGGCGAAGTCGTGGCAATGGTCGGGGGACGAAGCTACAAGGATTCGCCGTTTAACCGCGCCACCCAAGCAAAACGCCAGCCGGGCTCCACATTCAAGCTGTTTGTCTATCTTGCGGCGTTGCGCTCGGGCCTCACGCCGGACTCGCTGATTGCAGATACACCGATCAACGACGGCCTGTACCGCCCCAAGAACTCGGGCGACCGGTATCGCGGCGACATCAGCCTGAGAGACGCGTTTTCGCGGTCGAGCAATGTCGCATCGGTGCGTCTTTACCAACAGGTCGGCGGCGAAGCTGTAGCCAAAGCCGCGCAGGATCTGGGCATTAAAAGCAAACTGACGCTTGACCCAAGCCTTGCGCTCGGAAGTTCGGGCGTAAGCCTGCTCGAGTTGACGTCAGCCTACGCAGGCGTGGCCGGCAATGCGTGGCCCGTTGAGCCGCATGCGGTAAAGCAGGAAGAGCAAGGCTGGTTTGAATGGATTTTTTCGGGGCCACGCAGCTTTAGCGGGCGAATGCACAATATGCTGCTCGAACTGCTTGGCGCAACCGTGTCCGAAGGCACCGGCCGCGCGGCAAAGCTGTCGATTCCCGCTTATGGGAAGACAGGTACGAGCCAGGACAACCGCGACGCATTATTCGTCGGCTTTGCAGGCGACCTCGTCGTCGGCGTGTGGATCGGCAATGACGACAACACTCCGCTGCGCGGCGTCAATGGCGGTGGCTTGCCCGCACGCATCTGGCGGGATTTCATAAGTCAGGCGGTTAAGGGTGCATCGCCAAAAGCTGCGCCCAAGCCTGCCAGGGCACCGGATCCCGAAGGCCCTGTCGAGCCGCTCGATCTGCCCGAATTGCCCGATATTCCGATTGATATAGAAAACTCCGATGTTCGGGTGGATGAACAAGATGGCGTTACCGTCAAGACCGAAATCGGCGGGGTTCCGCTTGAACTTAAGCTAGGTCGCGACGGCGTCAATGTGCAGCCCGCCCCGTCAAAAGAACGCGAGCCCCTCGAAACGCGTTGATGTCGCGCAGATTCTATGGTCGGTGGTGATATGCGTTACTTGCTCGTTTTACTGTTAGCTGTGTCGCCATGGATGTGGTCGCAATCGCACGCCGACGCATCGGACATTAGCGCTGCCAGCCGCAGCGTGGTCCGCGTCGTCGTCTATAGCGCCGCCGACGGACAAAGAACGATCGTCAGCATAGGTTCGGGCGTGGTCGTGGCGCCCGACAAAATTATCACTAACGCCCATGTCGTTGACCCGGCGCGGTTGGACGAGAGCGTCACCATATCGGTCGTGCCATCGGAGGGTCGGCAAAGCTTTAGCGCACGGGTGGCTGCGTCCGTGCCGGGCAAGGATCTGGCTCTGCTCGATGTTTCGGGAGCTTCGCTGATACCGGCCAGCTTCTTTTCCGGCGTTGTTCCCGACGGCTCGGACGTATTCGCAATTGGCTATCCCGCCAGCGTCGATGTCGCGCTTGAACAAAATGAGGATGACTGGCTTCGTCCCCAAACGCCGGTAAAGGCGCGCGGCAGCGTTTCTGCGGGCCGCAGCTCGAAATCGGTCGACTCGCTGTTGCACACTGCGCCGATTGCCCCTGGCAATAGCGGGGGACCCTTGGTTGACGCCTGCGGACGCGTCGTCGGCGTCAACAGCTTCGGAACAGTCTCGAGCGAAGGCGGGGCGGAATTTTACTTTGCAGTATCGGTTCGTGAGCTGTCCGCTTTTCTGGGCGCTCAAAATGTGTCGTTCCTCTCCGTAACAGGCGAATGCAGGTCGGTCGCCGAGTTGACCCGTGCAGAAGCGGAACGCGAGGCTGCGAACAGGGCAAAGCTTGAGGCTGAGGCGCGCATTGCTGCCGAATTGCGGCAAAGCCGCGAAGGCAAGTTTCGAAGCGACGCCGAACATGCAGTCATCGGGGAGCGCGAAAATCATCTGGCCTTTTCCACATTGCTACTTGTCCTCGCAGCGGTTGCAGGCGGAGCGGCCTGGCAATTTACCGAACGCGGCCAGCGCGACCGGTTCAAAGTAGCAGCGAGCGCCAGCGGCGTGATGTTCGTTGCGGCAATCATCATTTTTGTCGCGCGCCCTTCGTTCGACGAAGTGGATGACCGGGTTAGCGCGGCAATAGCTGCGGGTCTCGAACAAGCGCCGGTGGCGGCAAGCAAAGCAACAGCCGGACAGCGGCGCTGCGTTCTCCAGCCCGAGCGCAGCCGGATAACGATGTCCGGTACCGCCGACGTCGATTTTTCATGGAAGCCCGGCGGATGCATCAACGGGCGCACCCAATATGTCGATAATGGAGGGACATGGACGCGGAGTTTTGTTCCAAACAGCGAAGCACAGGTCTCGGTGGTGGGCTTTTCACCCGAAACCAATACATATCGGATTGAACGCTATTTGCTCGGCATGGATGCTATGGCCAAGTCGCGCGAGGCCCGTCAGCGGTATGAGGTCACCGGTTGTTCGGCAAATCCTTCGGCGCACACGAAAATCGACAATATGAACAAGGCCGTCCGCGAACTGCTGCCGTCCTCGCCGAACGAGATTCTGGTCTTCGACTGTTCGGGCGGCTGACGGATGGATTGTGCCTGAGGCCGTTCTGTTTATGGTGCGCGCATGACGCGGTGGCTGTGCCTTTTCCTGACTTCGACATTGCTTGCCGGATGTTCGCAAGGCGTCGATAACAGCCGCGTTCGCGTCGATGTTATCGAGGATAGGCCTCGACAATTCAACATATCCGCCATGCCGTTGCCTCTGGCCTCGGCCTATTTGCGAAGCGCAACGGCGCAAGGATTGGTCACGTTCGATGAAAAGGGCCGCGTGGCGCCCGGCCTTGCCAATCGCTGGATCGTGACTGAGGACGGCCTGAGCTATATTTTCCGGCTCAACAAGATTCGCTGGAATGACGGGCGTGAGGTCAGTTCCGACGAGGTCGCGCGGTTGCTCGCAGCGCGCCTGGCCGAATTGCGCAAAGGGCGTTTTAATGCCGAGCTTGGCGTTATCGATCGCGTCGTGCCGATGACCGGGAAGGTTGTCGAGCTTCGGCTTAAGGCACCCATGCCCTATTTGCTTGAGATGCTGGCGCAACCCGAATTCGGCCTTGTCCGGAAGGGTTTTGGCTCAGGCCCGATGCAGGCGAAAAAGCTTGGTCAGGCCATGCAATTGAGGTTGAAGGAAACCGACCAAAAGGGCGATCCTGTTCTTGGCAGCGAAACCGTCACGCTTCGAAGAGGCGCGGCGTCTCTGGCTCTGGCGCGTTATGCCGAGGGACAAACCGACCTTGTCGAAGGTGGGCGCTTCGAGGATTATCCGCTGCTTGATGCCGCGAAAATCAACGCGGGCGAAGTCCAGTTCGACGCCGTACCCGGGCTATTTGGTTTGCTTGTTGCCGAGGCCGGCCCGTTTCTGTCGGACACCGCGAACCGGCAAGCTATTGCAATGGCCATCGATCGCCCCCGATTGTTGACCGCATTCGATATTGTCGCCTGGCGAGAGGCGCTTACGTTGGTCCCCGAAAGCCTGCCCAATCGCCTTGAAGTTGACCGACCGGATTGGGCGGCGGCGCGCATTGCCGACCGCAAAACGACAGCTTCGGCAATCATTTCGCGGTGGGAGAACAGCAATGGTCAGGTCCGTCCGTTGCGGGTGGCGCTCCCCCGGGGGTATGGCAGCCGCATATTTTTTGCGCGGCTCCGGGTAGATATGGCTGCAATCGGCCTTGAGGTGGAACGGGTCACCATTGACCGGCCGCACGATCTGCGGCTGATCGATCGTGCTGCGGACCAATCGAGCCCGGCATGGTATATGGATCAGCTTTCCTGCACCGTCGCGCCGGTGTGCAGCATGGATGCCGACCGCTTCGTGGCCGAGGCGAGGATGACTTCCGACAGTGCGGTCCGGGCGCAACTGCTCGCCCAGGCCGAAGCCGAATTGCAGACAACACGCAACTTTATTCCGATTGCCAATCCACTTCGCTGGTCAGTGGTAAGGCCGGGTCTGTTAGGACATGTTGCAAATGGCCGCGGCTGGCACCTGTTGCAATATCTCGGGCGCGATACGACATAATGTGAAAGGAGTTCGCCTGATGCCCATTTCGCAGGAACAGTTTAGCCAGATTGCCAAGGACTTGCCGGGAATGGGGAGCGATCCGCATTCGGTTCGCGCACGCGTGGAGGCGATGGAGAAGTTGCTTGAGCGCTCGTTTGTTATTCCGGGCACGAAAATCCCGTTTGGCCTCGATTCGGTCATCGGCCTAGTGCCGGTCGTTGGCGACGTCGTAACGGCCGTGATGGGCGCTTATATGGTGTGGGAAGCCCGCAATCTTGGAATGTCGAAATGGCAGCTCATTCGGATGACCGCCAATGTCGGCGTCGATACCGCTCTAGGGGCCATCCCGCTGGTCGGCGACGCGTTCGACCTTGTATTCCGGTCGAACAGCAAGAATTTGCGGATCATCAAAAAGCATCTTGACAAGCATCATCCCGGCACCCGCGTAATCGAGGGCTGACCCCCGCGCCACACTTTGACCGTCACATTACCCGCTGCACCGCGCGTGAAGGATGGGCAACGACGCGGCTTGAAGTCCTTGCCGAGACATATGCTAATTTCTTCAAGCCATCCTTGGCGGTTGACCTTCACTTTAATGGCGTTGGCGGGCAGGCCTTCATTATTGTCGGCGAACGCCTCCGCAAGTCCGCCCACCGTCAACGGCGTACCCCGCTCGACCTGTTTGGAAAGCCTGTCCATATCGGGAAATTCGATGGCATCGAACAGCAATCTGGCCGCGCCGAAATAGGCTGCTGGCGTTTTTGCCATGCACGTGCCGTGTTTGGCCCATTCATGCTGCAAAAGCTGCGGCGACGGGGTCATGCAGATATTCTGCGCGACTATTTTGCGGGGCAAGACACCGACGCTGCGGCAATATTGGGGATAGTTCGGTCCCTTTGCCTCGGGCCAAAGCCCGTGCAGGACAAAGCCGAAGTCTCCAATGTCGCCCGAACATTGGAACCGCATCGCCGGATCTCGCTCCCGCCCGCGACATTGTTCGCGGCTCCAGCTGAGTGCCAGGATATAGCCGTCAACGGGCGTTCGCCGCACTTGTCCCGGTTCAGGCAATTCAAGCGCGGGCCGGGGTAGATATTTAGGCGCGCGGCATTGCCAGGCTTGCGCCGATGCTGGCCCTTGCACCGCCGACGTGCCCAGCAGCACCAACCAAGCAAGTCCACTAAGCCTGCGCAAAGTCCAGCCCGATGTCGGCGGCAGGTGCGCTTTGGGTCAGGCGGCCGACTGAAATATACGTGACACCTGTTTCTGCCTTGGCACGGATCGTGTCGAGCTTGACCCCGCCCGACGCCTCGGTTGGAACCCGCCCGCCGACCAGAGCAACGGCCTCTTTCAACATCGCAACATCCATGTTGTCGAGCAGCAGGTGCGTCGCGCCGGCGGCGAGCCCAGGCTCGATTTGTGAAACGCGGTCAACCTCAAGGATGATGCATTCGACGCCAGCAGCTTTCGCCCGGCGAACGGCTTCGGCAACGCCACCTGCTACCGCGACATGATTGTCCTTGATCATGGCTGCATCCCACAGCCCCATCCGGTGATTGGTCGCCCCTCCCATCCGCGTCGCATATTTCTCAAGCACACGCAGGCCGGGAATGGTTTTGCGCGTATCCAGCAAGATGCAGCCGGTCCTGGCAATGGCGTCCACATATTTTCGCGTCATCGTCGCAATGCCCGAGAGATGCTGGACGGTGTTCAGTGCCGAGCGTTCAGCGGTGAGCATCGCGCGGGCATTGCCGCGCAGCCGCATCAGGTCGGTCCCGGGGTTCACCGCCCGCCCCTCTTCGACCAGAAGCTCGATTTCCATTGCCGGATCGAGATGATTGAAGAACGCCATCGCGACCGGCAGACCCGCAACGACAACCGGATCGCGGCTGTCCATCACACCTGCAAATTGCATCTCGGCCGGTATCACGCTTTCGGAGGTTACGTCACGACCGGTCGGCCCCATATCTTCGGCCAACGTCGCCCGGACAAAGGCATCGAGGTCGAAATTTTCAAGCATAAATGTCATGCCAAGACTTGCGCCAAGATCACCGCGCTCTGCGGGCATTTGCCACCGCCAGTTTCAAAAATGATAATCATCGTTTCAGCTAGGCGAAAGCAGGGCCGTTAGGAAAGCAGAAAATCGTAACGCTGCATCGGCAAAAGCCGCTGTTCACCGCCCGCCCGCATCGAGCCACAGCTTTCCGAAAACGCGGTCGAGCGATGTCGGGTTGAACTTGTCGAGGCCGGAGCCAGGATAGAACGTCATCTCTCCGAATAAGGGAATGCCATCAACTTCGTAAAAATCATTACGGACAAAATCGAAGCCCGCCCCAAGCGTTTCCGCCGCCGCCAGCATTTCCTTCAAGCTGCGTGGTGGTGCCGGGTCGGGATCGGCCGATGGCGATGATACGCGTTTCCAGTCGCGATCGAACACGATCCACCGATGCTTTCGCTCACGTTCGAGGTGAATTTGAACATGCGTCGCATGCCCGCCGTAGGTAAAAATTTTGTAATCGACCGGCAGCTCGGGCCCGCCGCCTAAAAATGGCTCAATCAGCAACCCTCGGGGTATGTGCGTATAAAGCCATTCGTCCAACCACAGGCCATAAGGACGGGACAACCATTTATGCGCCGCCAAACGAGCCGATTGCCAGCTGTCGATACCCTGCCGAAAGAACAGATTCTGGTTACATCCGTGGCGCGATTTCAGGACAAAAGGCAGCGCCGATGGCGGCGAAACGGGCACGCTAGTGCCGCTCCATAACGTCGGCACCACCCACGACTTTCCGAGCATATCTTCAACCACCGCCTTCACCGCAACCTTGTCGGCCAGAAGCGGCATCCGCAGATCGCGGTTCAGCAGCTTTCTGCGCTGGACCAGCTCAGTGAATGTTCGAGGCTTTGCCAGTCTGGCGAGCTTCTGATGCCGAAACAGATAGCATAAATGGACGCGGAACAACGCCGCCAGCGATTGTGCGCTGGTGTCTCCGTCGATGCTCTGAGGCTGGACACAAGCACCGGACAGCTGCAGCGGCGTCAAGGTGCAAAGCCGTTCTGGACGCTGCGCGACATTCAGGCGCGGCCCAGATCGCCCTTGCCTATCGTTCCGCTCGCCATTTCCAGCATTCGGTCGAGACTCTTTTTGGCAGCGACGCGGACGCCCTCATCCATCTCGATTTGCGGCTTCAGGTCGCGCAGCGCCAGGTAGAGCTTCTCCATCGTGTTGAGCGCCATATAGGGGCAGATATTACACGCGCAGTTGCCGTCGGCGCCTGGCGCACCGATGAAATTCTTGGTCGGCTCGGCCTTTTCCATCTGGTGAATGATATGCGGTTCGGTGGCGACGATCAGCGTGTCGCCTTCAAGTGTTTTGGCAAATTGCAAAATGCCGCTGGTCGAACCGACATAATCGGCATGGTCGATGATATGCGGCGGGCATTCGGGGTGCGCCGCGACGGGGACACCGGGATGCTGCGCCTTTAGCTTGAGCAATTCGGTTTCCGAAAAGGCCTCGTGGACGATGCAGACGCCGGGCCACAGCAGCATTTCGCGTCCAAACTTGCGTGACAGGTACCCGCCGAGATGGCGGTCCGGCCCGAAGATGATTTTCTGTTCGGGCGGGATTTGCGACAATATCGTTTCGGCGCTGCTGCTGGTGACGATGATGTCGCTCAACGCCTTAACTTCGGCCGAACAGTTGATGTAGGTCAGTGCGATATGGTCGGGATGTGCCGCGCGAAAAGCCTTGAATTTGCCCGGCGGGCACGAATCCTCAAGACTGCAGCCGGCGGCCATGTCGGGCAGGATGACGGTCTTTTGCGGGCTGAGGATTTTCGCGGTCTCGGCCATGAACTTGACCCCGCAAAAGGCGATGACATCAGCATCGGTTTCGGCCGCGCGCTTGCTCAGTTCAAGGCTGTCGCCGACAAAATCGGCGAGATCCTGGATTTCCGGTTTCTGGTAATAATGCGCAAGGATGATGGCGTTGCGCTCTTTCTTCAGCCGCTGAATTTCGGCGAGCAGGTCCAGGCCTTGCAGGTTTTCACGGAGAGAGGCGTTCATTTAATCAACTCCAAATTTGCCGAAGGCGTATAATCCAACCGTTGCTCTGGCATTTAAGCCGAAAATTTCACGCAGAGGCGCAAAGATTTTTAAGGTGTTAGCTTAGAGCATAACAGGCAGTCGATAAACTGCGCTCTTCAAAATCTTTGCGCCTTTGCGTGAAACTATTTCTGTTTCGCGATGTCGCTCAGTGGCGTCGATTCGTCCCAACGCGTCGTCACATTCCCGCCAAGCTCGTCGGCAAAATAGGTTTCGACCTTCGCGTCCAACCCTGCCGCCCGCAACGGCACCTGAAAATTTTGCGCAATCGCTCGTTTGAAGGCATCGCGAGCAAGGCGCATCGGCACTGGCCCTTGTGCCTGCCGCACCAGCTCGGTCTGCCCCTTTGCGCGATTGGCGGCGTCGAGCCGGTCTTCCGCATCGGTCAACACAGTGAGGATGCCGTTGTCCCCATATTCCTGGATCGTATTCAAATCGATCTGCGGACGCGCAACTTCGATGGGCGGAATCCGGACGCTGAGCGTTTGTGTCGAAGCATCCCAGCGCACATCGTCCCCGGTCAGTTTCGCCAGGTCGACCTCATACCGCACCAGCCCCTGCATAATGAGCGTCTTTTTCGCCGACAGGCCAAAGCGTTGCTGTTCGCTGGTCACCACCGCTGCATAGTTGGCAGCAAACGCAGAAAGGCGGTTCTGTTCGCGGATACCGGTCAGGCTGGCGCTTGCGATGGTTTCGGGCGATGGCCCGTCGCGCAACGAGCGAAAGCCACTCACAGTCCACAAGACAAGCGTCACCAGCAGTACCAGCGCCAAAATCAAGGCTGTCCTGCCAGTTCGGCCGCGAATCGCATCGTCATGCCTAACTGTCATGGCACGGTATAGCCCGAGCAGTCCGGCGCAAGGCGATCGAATTCATAGCGATCGGTAGCCGGATTTAATCGCAAAGTGCGGCGGTAGTTGCAATGGAGATCATCGGACCATCGCTTTTCCCGTTCGCTGATTTTGCTATGATCGAGCGAGTCCCCGTTGCGGCGGGCGAAGGACGGGAACGCTTTTGCCCTGAAAACATATTGCAACACCGGCAAACCGTAGCTCAAACCTTTGGCGAGTGTCAGTTCTGCATCATGCTCATATTCATCGTGACACGCGCCGCGACGGTCCTCCATATCCTTTTCGGAAAAGCAGGCGCGGATCATCACATTGCCGGACAATGGGACGTCGAGCAGTTCGCTCATCAGGCGCGGCGATCCGTAGGACGTGTTGAGCTGCCACAGATGCAATCGCATTACTTGCGCCCCGCCGCCCGAATAGCCTGCTGACGCAGAGGAAGTAAGCCCGATCAAAATGCCGTTGTGGTATGTATCAGGGTTATATTCGGTGTTCCGGTAAGTAATGATGCGCGGCCATATTCCCGACATCTCGAATTCGCCGCCGCGAACAGGAGCGAGCGGCAGGCGGGTCACGCGCGGTTCGCCTGCCGTCATTTTCTGTTCGACGACCAGCTGCGGTGGTTCCTCGGTTTCGCGCGAAATCGACAGGCATAAGCCGACTTCGGCACTGCACATTTTTTCGAAATTATCCGGCTGCGGCACGAGCGGATACGAGCGCGGAGCGTCGCCGTTAGCTGCGCTGGCAAGCAGCAAGGCCGCAATCATTGCGCCGGTGATCATACCGTCATCCACATGTCGCCCTGCATCGACGCCCGTCCCTGATTTTGCAAATCGACCAGATGCGCAAGCACCGAGCGCCCGGCGGCTCCGGTCAGGCGGGGGTCGAGGCCCTTATACATGGCAGCGACCATGTTGGGAATATGCCCCTCGCCTGCTTCGAGCAGCTTTAGTATCTGCCGTTCGCGTTGCCGCCGGTGCCCGATCATGCCGCGCACAAGTTGACGGGGGTTTTCGACGGCGGGGCCGTGCGCCGGGTAATAGGTCCGGTCGTCGCGGTCGTAAAGCTTTTGCAGTGACGCCATATAAGCGCTCATGTCGCCATCGGGCGGGCTGATGACGCTGGTCGACCATTTCATCACATGATCCCCCGTGAAGAGTGCGTTGGTCTCGACCAGTGAATAGCATAAATGGTTCGAAGTATGGCCTGGGGTGGCAACCGCCTCGATTGTCCAGCCGTCTCCGGAAATCCGTTCGCCATCGGAAAGAATATGGTCCGGCGCATAGTCTGGATCGAACGCGCTGTCGGCGCGGGGGCCGTCGTCGCGCAGCACGAGCGGCGCGCAACCGACAATAGGTGCGCCCGTTGCCGCCTTGAGCGGTGCTGCGGCTGGCGAATGGTCGCGGTGGGTGTGGGTGCACAGGATGGCGGTGACCTTTGCCTTGCCGATGGCGCGCAGGATTGCTTCGACATGGCCCGTGCCGTTGATGTCTGCATGACCTTCATTGGCTCCGTCACCGGCGGGTCCGGGGTCGATCACCGCGACGTCGCTACCATTCCCCACCAGCCAGGTTTGCGTCCCAGTATAGGTATAAGGCGACGGATTGGGCGCAAGCACGCGGCGTACTAACGGCTCATGCTGCTCGGTTTCGCCAGCGTGAATGGTGTCGGGCCAGTTCATCAAGCCGATATGGCCCATCGGGGACCAAAGAAAAAGGGGCGACCTTTCGAAAGTCGCCCCGCAGAACCCGAATGGGGAGCACCTGGTTCTGATGAAGGGGCCCTGTTAGTCCGTTTTGTCCACTTGAGCTTCAAGCCTGCGGATCTGCTGTTCAAGCTTTTGAATGACATCCTTGCGAACGCTGTCAGGAATATCGCGATCGCCGCGAATTTCGCTGCGCGCCTCGCGCAGACCGTTCAGCGCCTCGACCCGGGCCAGTCTGGCCTGGCCTTTACCGCACATCACTATCTTCACACGCGCTTTGTTGGTCCCGTCAAAGCCTTCGACATTGGTCGTCACGGGCTGCCCTTCGCGGCAGTTTTTCGTTGTCTCGCGGATGTCGATTTCGGGCACATAGTTGGCCGCCATCGCGACAGCGTGAACCCGCATGGCTTCGGCATGGCCGCGTGCTGCCTCCGCATTGGCGCGCATTACCTCTGCTTCGACCGATGCGGACTCGGCTTCGGTGCGGGCAGCATCGGCTTCGCGCCGCGCGTCCTCGGCTTCGACCAGAGCGTCATCGGCCGCCTCTCGCGATTCCTGTGCTTCGTCGATCATGTTTTCGATTTCGTCTTCGGAAAGCTTTTCATCGGTTCGAAATACGAAGGTCTTGCCATCGCGCTCGACTTTCGTGACTTCCTTGCCGTCGCCATTATGCGAGATCACGTGCACCTCCTTGCCGTCGCGGTTGACGCGGATAATCTCCACATTGCGCTTTACGACATTAGGGTTGGATGCGTTTGCGACTTCGGATTGGTCCTGTGCGACGACCGCCGGAACAATGGTCGCGGTCAACGGCAGGATGATTGCGGCAGCCGCGATAATGCCGATCTGGCCCAGCGAGCGACGGGTCTTGCTGGCGTCCTTCATGGTCAATCTCCTTAATCTTTCGACAATGGTTTTGGGTGAATTGAGCGCAGTCGCAAATGTCGGCACGCCATCGAAAGCTGTCCGTGCAAGTGCATGGCCGTAAATGACACGCTCTTCATTGCCCTTCCCTGCGAGCACGCGGGCATCGCATGCGGCTTCCTGATCGAAGCGAAAGGCGTTCCAGCTCATCCACGCAACCGGGTTGAACCATTGCAAGCACAATATGATGAAGGCTGCGAGATTGGCGAACAGGTCACCCGATTTGTGGTGCGCCATTTCATGCGCGATCGCGAGCTCGCGTTCGGCTGGCGAATAGCTTTTGGTAAAATCCTGCGGCACCGCGATATAGCGTTTGAAAAGGCCGAAGGCGAGCGGACCGGCGACCTGATCCGAAGCGACGACCGACACACCTTCGATATACGCGATTTCCTCGGCGTCGGACAGCAGATCGTCACGCATTGAGGCGTAGCGGATCATCTGGATGATGAAAAACAGCGCGGCGCCGCCGAGCCAGATGGTCACGCCAAGCGCGGCATAGTCGACGCTGGTGGTGGCAAGCTCACCGGCTGTCGACACCACCGGATCGGGCGAGGTGACACCCGCCAGTATCGATTCGCGCACGGCATCGCGCACCGCCTGCGCATCGCCGCTAACCGGCGCAGCGGCGCCTTCGAGGCTTGGCATCAGCAATCGTGCAGCGGGTATCAACCAAAGCGCATAGGCAACGCCCGGACCGAACATCTTTGCAACGGGTAGCCGGATCAACAGCACCGCGCCCATCAGCAACGTCGTGACCAGAAAGCTGTCGAACAGCCATGTTTGAAAGAACTCGCCGCTCATGATTTCATCTCCCTCAGCAATTTCTCGATTTCGTTGATATCGGCATCGGTCAGCTTTTCCTGCTCTGCGAGATGCGCGACCAGCGGCATGAACTTGCCGCCGAACAGCCGGTCGACGAGCCGCTTCGATTCGTGGCTGACATAATCCTCGCGATTGACCAGCGGCGAATAAAGGAACCGCCGCCCATCAGCGCTGTGCGCGACTGCGGCCTTTGCGAGCAGACGCGATAACAATGTTTTTACGGTCGGAAGCGACCAGTCGCGATCATTTGGCAAGCGCGCAGCCACGTCGGTCGCGGTTAGCGGCGCTTCCCCCCACAATATTTCCATAATGGTCAGCTCTGCGTCGCTGATACGTTCAAGTGCCATATTCGAATCTCCGATTACAGACGTAATCGATTCGATTACATATGTAAACGTCGTTCGTCTGCGACTGTCGGTTT
>CALRMO020000020.1:0-24526 GCA_943369235.1 Sphingomonas paucimobilis | reverse complement strand
CCGCGAAGCGCATATCGAGGTCGATGAATGCGGCGCACCGAGCTTCTATACCGCCGGCGCAAAGCTGATGCTGGTCGAAGGCGAAGGCGCCAAGGTCACACCCGAAACGGTTGCGGGTTTGCTCGGGTCGATCCGGAACGATGTCCATCAGGTTCAGGCGGCAGCGCTGTCGATTACCAATGCGACCGAATATGGGCTGGTCTACTCGCCCGCCGAAGTTGCAGCGTTGGGCGCGGTATGTCGCGAACGAAGGCTTGGATTTCACATGGACGGCGCGCGCTTCGCCAATGCGATTGCCTCAGTCGATCACCATCCAGCAGACGTGACCGTGCTCGCGGGAGTCGATGCCCTGAGTTTCGGCTTTGCCAAAAATGGCGGCATGGGGGCCGAGGCGCTGGTCTATTTCGACCCGGCGCTGGCCGACGCTGCGCGCTATCGCCGCAAGCGCGCCGGACATTTGCAAAGCAAGGGCCGGTTTTTGGCGGCGCAATTGCTGGCGATGCTTGAGGGCGACCTTTGGCTGGAAAACGCCCGCGCAGCCAATGACGCGGCGCAGATCATCGCTGGCGCATCACCCGGCCGGTTGATGCACGAGGTTCAGGCAAACGAGATATTTATCCGCATGAGCGCCGCCGAAGCTGCTGCCTTGCGCGGCCTCGGCTTCGACTTTTACGACTGGGGTGAGGGCGCCGTGCGGCTCGTCACAAGCTGGCACCATACAGAGGCCGAAGTTGCGCCGCTCGCGAAAGCGATAGCCGCGCTGTGAGCAGACAGGATCCTGTCGTGGCCCCTGAGCCGGGGCTACTCGTTCCTCGCGTACTGATACCGTTCCTGATCGTATCGCTGGTATGGGGATCGACCTGGTTCGTTATCCGCGACCAATTGGGCAGCGTTCCCGGCCCGTGGTCGGTAACCTATCGTTTCATGGTCGCGGCAACGGGCATGTTTGCGCTGACCGCGATCATGCGTCAGCCGCTCAAGATAGACGCGCAGATGATGCGCTGGACCGTGCTGCTCGGGCTGCTGCAATTTTCGCTCAACTTCAATTTCGTCTATGCCGCCGAACATCATGTCACGTCGGGTCTGGTCGCGGTGATTTTCGCCTTGCTGATTGTGCCCAATGCCCTGCTCGCAAAATGGTGGCTCGGCCGCGATATCGGCGGGTCGTTTATCGCAGGATCGGCCATCGCAGGCGCTGGCGTCGGCTTGCTAATGCTTCAGGAATATCGCGCCGCCCCTGTCGGCGGTGCCGAAGTTTTGCTTGGGCTGTTGCTCACCTTATGCGGGGTGCTGAGCGCCTCGGTCTCTAACGTGCTTCAGGTCGTCCCGGGGGTGGCGCGTTTTCCGACGCTCACGATTCTTGCCTGGTCGATGCTGTTTGGCACCTGCTTCAATGCGCTGTTTGCCTTTGCTGTTTCAGGTCCGCCGACGATTGACCTGCGGCCTGAATATCTGGGAGGCGTGCTGTATCTTGCGATCATCGGATCGGTGCTAACCTTCCCGCTTTATTTCAATCTCATCCGCATGATCGGCCCGGGAAAGGCAGCGTATACAGGCGTGTTGACGCCGGTCATCGCGATGCTGTTGTCCACCTTGTTCGAGGGCTATCGCTGGTCTGTGCTGGCGCTGGCAGGGGCGGCGCTGGCGATGATCGGGCTGCTCGTGGCGCTGCGCCAGCGCAAGGCATAAGACTCGCAAAGCAGATGAACTCGCGTTACTCTCACCCAAAATACAGGGGAGAGAAACATGGAGCAATTGAGCGGGCAGGACGCGAGTTTCGTTTATCTGGAAACGCCGACGACGCCGATGCACATTGGTTCGGTGGGGATTTACGACCCCTCTACCGCGCCCGGCGGCTTCGTTCGCTTCAAGAACATCCTTCGCCATGTCGAAAGCCGTTTGGACAAGGCACGCAGCTTTCGGCAGAAACTGGTGCGCGTTCCGTTCGATCTCGACCATCCTTATTGGGTCGAGGATGCCAATTTCGACATCGAATATCATATCCGCCATCTCGCCTTGCCGCAGCCCGGCGACTGGCGGCAGCTGTGCATTCAGGTCGCAAGGCTGCAGGCGCGTCCAATGGATTTGTCGCGGCCATTGTGGGAGTTCAACATTATCGAAGGACTGGACAATATTCCGGGCATTCCCAAGGGCAGCTTTGCGCTTATGGCAAAAGTGCATCATGCCGCGATCGATGGCATGTCGGGCGTAGAGCTGAGCGCTGCGGTTCACGACATCGAGCCCAAGACGGTCGAGGCCAATGTAAAATCGAGCTGGAAGCCGGAGGACGATCCCGCACTCGGCGAGATGCTCTTCAGGACATGGCTGAATTCGGTCAAGCAGCCAGTGCGCTTTGCGCAAACGCTGGCCAACACGATCCCCGGTGTTGCACGGTTGGGTAAGCAGGTTGCCGGCGGCGATGTCAGTCTTAAAAACGCCAAGATGGCCCCGCAGACCAAGCTGAATGGCAAGGTGTCATCGCACCGCGTCTGGGACGGCGCGGTGTTCCAGCTATCGGACATTCGTGCGATAAAGGACCGGCTCGAGGGCGCGACGGTCAACGATGTCATTTTGGCGATTATCGGCGGTGGCTTGCGCAAATATTTGGCGAAGCATGACGGCTTGCCGAAGCAGAGTCTGTCGGCAATGGCGCCGATCTCGGTGCGCGCCGAAGGCGAGAAGGACGCGCTCGGCAATCTCGTGTCCGCGATGGTGGTGCCGCTTGGCACGCATATCGAGGACCCGGCAGAGCGGCTCCGCTTCGTGCATAACGAGACGAAGAATTCAAAGGCGATGACCAACGCGGTCGGCGCGCGAACGCTTACCGATTATAGCCAGTTCATGCCAGCCGCACTCGCTGGGTTGGCGGCGCGGCTATATACGCGGCTTGGGGTTTCGAACCTGCACTCGCCCGTGTTCAACGTGGTCGCAACCAACGTACCCGGTCCGCGCGTGCCACTTTATTTCGCTGGGGCAAAAATGGTGCGGATGATGGGCACTGGACCCGTGTTCGACGGCATGGGAATGATCAACGCGATTTACAGCTATGGCAGCGAAATCGCGATTTCGTTCACCGCCGACCGCGATATGGTGCCTGACCCCGCGGTGTACGCGGCGGCGCTGCAAGAGGCGTTCGAGGAATTGCGTGTCGCGGATTTCAGCGAGGGGGTGACGAAGGCTGAAAAAAAAGCGTCGGCGTCGAAGCCTAGAACTGTGGCAAAAGGCACCCCCGCGAAAAAGCCCAAGGCAAAAAAAATTGCACCCAAATAACCGTAGCCCTGAGCAGCATTCGCTCTTGCGAATGCGTCCGTCGAAGGGTGCCTATCCGCTAAGAGCCGCGCTCGGCGGCAAAGCGCCCTTCGACTTTCGCCAACGCTTTGCGCTGACGGCTCAGGACTACGGTGATTTTTCAGGCGCGTAATTGTTAAGTCAATGCCCCGAAGAGGGGTATACCAGCGCCCGCGCGCCTGAGCGCTCGAATGGTTTCCAACCACCGTCTGGCAGCGCCAGCCGGTCGGCGATTGCCCACCATACCGCGGGATTGGCACCGAGCCCGCAATGGCTGCCGCGCACTTCGATATTGTCGGTGGTCACGGCCTTCGGCTCGCGTGAATTTCTCCAAGCGACAATGCCGTCATTCTTTGAGAAAATTGCAGTTGAAGGTACCGGCGGAACCAAATGACCTTCATCGACCTGCTGCTGCATCTTCGGATCGCTCATCTTCTGACCGGTCACCCATTGATAGGCCCGCCAGGCATTGGTCGATTTCGGCGTGCCGGTAATCGGCGAACCGAGCGAGATGACCTGCCGCACGAGGTCGGGTCTGCGCCGCGACAATTGGCGCGCAAACGAACCGCCCAGCGACCAGCCAATGATGCTGATCTTGCGGCCGGTTTTTGCGTAAATCGCCTCAAGCCGGTCGACCATTTTTTCGCCGTCGAGACCAACTGCGCGCGGACCGAGATTACGGCCCAATTCCCATTGATAAGGATCATAGCCAAGTTTTTTGAGATAGCTGAACAATGGCTTCATCGTGCCTTCGCCTGCCATGAAACCCGGCAGCAGCAACACAGGATGGCCGTCCCCTTTGGGTGCCTGAAGCAACAGGGGCGCGGCCCAGGGAAGCGAACCCGCCTCAAGCAAAGCGCGCGGAAATTCGGTGAACGCCAATAGCAATGACGGTGATTTGACTGGACCGGAGCGGTCCGCTGCGATGGACGCCAAAATTCGTCTCCCGTAACATTTAGAGAAGTGATCTGATGCCACTTTAACAGGAGGCTAGGCCGCAAGTTCCTTGATGGTCAATCGGGATTATCGGTTTCCGCTACGGAAATTGCCGCAAGCCCTTGTTTGTAGGTCGAATAAGTTGGCGCCCAGCGGTGCAATCGTTTGGCTTTGCGGTTCGATATCCGCCGGTTTTCGGCATAAAAGCCGCGCGCCATGGGCGAAAGCTGCGCCGCGTCAAGCGACTGCAGCGGCGGATATGCAACGCCTAAAAGGTCGCATGCATGTTCGATAACATTGTTTTGCGAGGTGGGATTGTCGTCGGCAATGTTGAACACACCTGCGGGTCCGCCGAACGAGGCGATGATCGCCGAAACAATGTCGTCGACATGCACGCGGCTGAAAATCTGATCCGGCAAATCTATCCGGTGGGCCTTGCCCTCGCGCACGCGGTCGAGCGCCGAACGGCCCGGACCGTAAATGCCGGGCAAGCGGAAGATGTGGGCATCCCGCAATTCCTGCCAGGCCAGATCGGCGGCGGCGCGCGCTGTCCGCCGGCCTTCACCGATGGCTGCGCTCTCGTCGACCCAGGCCCCGCCGCAGTCGCCGTAAACCCCGGTTGAAGACAGATAACCAATCCAGCCAGCTGCGCTGGCGGAGATGGCGGCGCCATAATGCAATAAAACCGGATCGCCGCCTTCCGCCAGTGGCGGAACGCTCGACAATATATGGCTTGCGGTATCAAGAGCGGTGAGCACGGCCGGGCGATCATCAAAGGCGACCGCGTTACCGCCGCTCATTCGCCTGGTGCCGGTAACCTGCCAGCCTTGCGCCCGCAAATACTCGGCCAGCCGTGACGCGGTGTAGCCCATTCCGAAAATCAGCATATGTCCAGTCATGGCTTCCCTTAGCGCCTTAGCGCCCTTAGCGTGAAATTTAATTGGCTCACGCGAAGGGCGCTAAGGCGCTAAGGGATCGGAATGGATACAGTCGAAGTGATACGAAGCCGTGTGCTTGGATCGGTCGCGCATGGCTTTCTCGGCCGAAATGGCGGCGTATCGGCGGGAATTTATGACAGCCTCAATTGCAGCTTGGGCTCTGACGACATTCGCGAGAATATTATGGAAAACCGGCGGCGGGCGGTCGCGGCAATCATGCCGGGTGCGGCTCTGGCGCGTGTCTATCAGATCCATTCGCCCGATGTATTGACGGTGACCGGACCGATCGATCAGGACAATCCGCCCAAAGCCGACGCGCTGGTGACCGACAGGCCCGATATCCTGCTGGCGGTGCAAACGGCGGACTGTGTGCCGGTGCTGTTTTTCGATGCTTCGGTGGGCGTTGTCGGCGCGGCACATTCGGGCTGGAAGGGCGCATTTGCAGGCGTGAATGAAAACACAATCGAAGCGATGGAGGCTCTGGGCGCAAGCCGTGACCGAATAGTTTGCGCAATCGGTCCTTGCATCGCGCAAAGGAGCTATGAGGTCGATGCGGGCTTCTTTAGCCGATTTGCCGAAGCCGACCTAAGCAATGAGCGCTTCTTTGCCGACGGCAAGCCGGGACATTATCAATTCGATATCGAGGGCTATGTTGCGGCACGGCTGGCCGCTGCAGGCATCGGCAAGATCGAATGCCTTGGCGAAGATACCTATAGCCAGCCGGACCGCTTTTTCAGTTACCGGCGCAGCTGCCACCGCAATGAACCCGGCTATGGCGGGCAAATGTCGCTGATTGGCCTTCGCGCATGAACGCGGCGCGGATCGGCTTCTGGGGCGGGCTTGCGGTCTTCGCGGTCATGCTGCTTGTTCCGGCTCCTGCTGGAATGGAGCCATCGGCCTGGCGGGTTGCCGCGCTCACCATTTTGATGGCGACGTGGTGGATGACCCAGGCGCTGCCCCTCACCGTCACCGCGTTGCTTCCGTTTCTCGCGCTGCCGCTGATGAACATCATGACCGCGCAGGATGTCGCGAAGGAGTATTATTCGCCGACCTTGTTTCTGATATTGGGCGGTGCTTTTCTCGCGCTGACCATAGAGCGCACCGGAATGCACCGGCGGGTGGCGCTGGCGATATTGGGGCGATCCGGGCACAGTGTCAAAGGCCTGATGATTGCCTTTATGGGTTCGACCGCGTTGCTCAGCATGATCATGTCGAACACCTCGATTGCGCTTATCATGGTGCCGATTGCGGTTGCCGTGCTGGCCGCAGGCGGTGTCAAAGAGGGTGAGACCGACGGCCTGCCCGGTGCGCTCATCATGGGTGTTGCGTTCGCAGCGAGTATCGGCGGGCTCGGCACTTTGGTCGGGTCGCCGACTAACGCCATCGCCGCCGGGCTTGTTGAAAAACAATTGGGTATTGAGGTGAGCTTTTTGACCTGGATGCAATATGGCCTGCCGCTCGTCATCCTCGGTGTGCCTTTATGTGCCTTCATTTTGATGCGCGTGCAAAAGGTGACGGCAGGCAGCTTCGACGTCGATGCCGCGCGGGCAGCAATCGGTCAGCCGCAGCCGATGTCGGTTGCAGAACGCCGTCTCGTGCCGATTTTCTTGCTGGTGATAACGGCTTGGATTGGCCAGCCGCTCATCGAGCCGTTCCTTCCTAAAGGCGCGATTACCGACGGCAGCATCGCTATCGCAGGATCGTTACTGCTGTTTCTGGTCCCTGATGGAACGGGGCGCCCGTTGCTGGTGTGGCAAGAAGCCGACCGTGCGCCCTGGGGCGTGATCATGATGTTTGGCGGGGGCTTGGCACTGGCGGCGGGTATCACTGAGTCGGGACTGGCCGCGTGGTTGGGCGAGGCGTTGAAGCCGCTGGCGGCGGTGCATCCTGTTGTCATCGCTCTGGCGCTGACTGCCTTGGTGATCCTGATTACGGAATTTGCGAGCAACGTCGCGACTGCCAGTGGGGTGTTGCCCGTGGTAGCCGGGTTGGTTGCGGCGACAGGCGCTGACCCGTGGCTGATGGCGATGGCAGCATCGATGGCGGCGAGCTGGGGTTTCATGATGCCGTCGGGCACCGGCCCTAATGCGATTGCCTGGGCGAGCGGTCACATCGCTTTGCCGAAAATGGTGAAGGCTGGTTTCCTGCTGGATCTGGCTGGAATACCGTTGATTGTAGGGGTAATCTGGTTGGTCGGGCAGTTATGACGGACGCAAGATAGTTTCAATTGAAACAAATTATGTTATAGTCGCGGCAATAGGAGATTCCGATGACCGATGCCCCCACCCCCGTCCGCTATAAACCCAAAAAACATGTCGAAACCATTGGTGGACGCGCGCTCAAGCCTTCAACATTGATGATGGGGCATGGTTATGACCCTACCTTGTCAGAGGGCGCGTTGAAGCCGCCGATCTTTCTGACGTCCACCTTTGCGTTTGAAAATGCGCAAGCGGGCAAGACATTTTTCGAACATATTACCGGCAAACGCAAAGGCCCCGCTGAAGGCTTGGTCTACGGCCGCTTCAATGGTCCCAATCAGGAGATATTGGAGGACCGCCTGGCCGTTTGGGATGGCGCGGACGATGCGCTGGTCTTTTCAAGCGGGATGTCGGCGATTTCGACCTTGTTGCTGGCGTTGGTGAGTCAGAATGACGTCATCGTGCACTCGGGGCCGCTTTATGCTGCGACCGAGACGCTGATCGCGCGGATATTGTCGCGCTTCGGCATCAGCTTTTTCGATTTTCCGGCCGGCGCAACGCGCGCGGAAATCGACGCGGTGCTTGAAAAAGCCAAGGCCAAGGCCGCTGAAACCGGCGGCAAAGTGGCGATGGTGTATCTGGAAAGCCCAGCCAACCCAACCAACGCGCTGGTCGATGTCGAAGCAGTGCGCGCGGCGCGCGATGCAGCGTTCACTGGCGAACAAAAGCCAGCAATCGCTATCGACAACACCTTCCTTGGTCCGCTTTGGCAGCAGCCGATCAAGCAAGGTGCGGAGCTGGTTGTCTACAGCCTGACCAAATATGCGGGCGGGCATTCCGACCTTGTCGCGGGCGGGGTGTGCGGAAATCAGGCGTTGATCGACATCATTCGTCCGATGCGCAATGTCATTGGCACAATCTGCGATCCCAACACCGCATGGATGCTGCTTCGCAGTCTTGAAACACTTGAGCTTCGCATGTCACGCGCAGGCGAAAATGCAGCGAAGGTGTGTGCCTTCCTGAAAGCCCATCCCAAGGTCGACGGCCTGGGCTATCTGGGTGATATCGACGATGCGCGGCAACAGGATATCTACAACCGCCATTGCACCGGCGCTGGCTCGACATTCTCGGTGTTCATCAAGGGCGGCGAAGCCGAAAGCTTCCGCTTTCTCGATGCGCTGAAGATCGCTAAGCTCGCGGTCAGCCTCGGCGGTACGGAAACGCTGGCCAGCCATCCGGCAGCGATGACTCATTTGTCGGTGCCACAGGAGCGCAAGGACGCGCTCGGGATCACCGATAATCTGGTGCGGATTTCCATTGGTATTGAGGACCCCGACGACCTGATCGCCGATTTCGATCAGGCGCTCGCTCAGGTTTGAGCGACTCGCCAGTCGATAATTTTCCAGCCATTTGCCCTTGCCAGCTCGGCCAGCGGTTCGTGAGGGTTGGTGGCATAGGCCTCGTCGGCATAAGCCAGCAACGGCGCGTCTGACACATGGTCGGAATAGGCGCGGATATGGCAATCCTCACGCTTTAAATCATGCTCGGCCATCCAGCCTTTGACGAGCTCAAGCTTCGCGGCATCATAGCAATTATGCCCGTCGATGCGCGCCAGCACATGCCCGCTGCTGTCGGTCGAAAGATCTGTCGCTATAACATCGTCGAAGCCCAGGCGCTTCGCAATGGCGTCGACATAGAGCCGATAGGATGCCGTTGCCATGACATGCCGGTAACCTGCCGCTTTTTCTTCAGCAACGCGCGCGACAAGCTGCGGATAGACATTCCGGCCCACCACCAGATCGGCATGACTTTCGAGATATTTCGCGAATCTTTTCTTGGAAACACGCCCGCCAATCAGCAATTTCTGCGAAAATTGCTTGAGCCGTGTGCGGTCCCAAACCTTCAGGGCGTAAAGGAGCAAGCCAACCGGCAAAAGCGGCGAAAGGAACAATCGCCACGGTGACTTGTTAAGCGCCATATGCAGGAGGAAGCCATTATAGGTCGCGCGCCGCGTGACGGTTTTGTCCATATCGTAAATGGCAAGCAGCGTGGTTTCCGGACGTTTCATAATCTCGTTACAGGCAGTATTGCACAGCAGAAGTCTAGAGGCTTGTGATAGTTCCGATAATAAGCCAGTTAGTACCTTATGGCTAAAGCTGCCGCTTTCTCAGTTGAACAGATGCCCGATGGCGGCGAAGTGGTTCGGTTTACCGGGCACCTTGCTATTGCGCAAATCAGCGATCTGGACCGTCGGCTCCAGACGCTCAACAGCACCGCAAAGACACTCGATCTTTCCGAAGTCGATCATATAGATACTGTCGGCGCGTGGCTGGTCTATCGAACGGCGAAGCAGCTTGACGCTGAAATCGTGGGCGCGGACAACGATGCGGCGCGGCTTATCGAGGCCGTCAGCGGTGTCGACCAGTCGGAACCGGTGGCGGCGCCTCATGTCACCTCGCTTGACCGTTTTCTGGCAGAGGTCGGGCATGGCGTCATCGTCGGCATCACCACGCTGCTGCATTTTCTGGGTTTCGTCGGGCAAGTCGTGAAGGCGTCGTTCATCCTGATGGTGAACCCCAAAAGGTTCCGGTGGAACGCCGTGGTCCAGCATTTCGACATGGTCGGGGTTCGCGCGCTTGGGATCATTGGCCTGATGAGTTTCCTCATCGGCATCGTAATCGCGCAACAAGGGGCGGTCCAGCTCCGGCAATTCGGCGCCGAGGTGTTCACCATCAACCTGGTGGGCCGACTGACCTTCCGCGAGCTGGGCATATTGATGACAGCCATCATGGTGGCCGGGCGGTCGGGTTCCGCCTTTGCAGCGCAGATCGGGACGATGAAAATTACCGAAGAAATCGATGCGATGCGGACTATCGGCGTGGTGCCGGCCGAAGCATTGGTAGTTCCGCGCGTGATTGCGACAGTCATCATGATGCCGCTGCTCGGCATGTACGCATCACTTATGGCGGTTATTGGCGGGGGGCTATTGTGCTGGATAATTCTCGAGATACCTCCGGCGACATTCATCATTCGCTTGCGTGAAGTGACGCCGATGACCGATTTCTGGGTTGGCATGATCAAGGCACCGGTATTTGGCGCGATCATCGCGATGGCCGGATGTTTTCAGGGGATGCAGGTCGAAGGAAATTCCGAACAGGTCGGGTTGAAGACGACAGCAGCCGTCGTGCAGGCCATTTTCCTTGTCATCGTACTCGACGCATTTTTTGCGATATTCTTCAGCGAAATCGGCTGGGACTGAGATGAGCGAGCGCACCATCATCTCGGTTCGCGGCCTTCGCAACAGTTTCGGCGATCAGGTCATTCATGACGGACTGGATCTGGATGTCCGTGCCGGCGAGATATTGGGCGTCGTCGGCGGCTCTGGCACAGGCAAATCGGTTTTAATGCGGTCGATCATTGGACTGCAGCAGCCGGACCAAGGCGAGATTCGGGTTTTCGACGAAGCGATGATCGGCAAGGAAGAGGACGAGGCGACCGACGTCAGGCGGCGCTGGGGTGTGCTCTTTCAGGGCGGCGCGCTGTTTTCGACGCTGACCGTGGCGGAAAATGTTCAGGTACCGCTGCGCGAATTCTATCCTGATTTCAGCTGGAAAATGCTCGACGAAATCGCCCGGTACAAAATATATCTGAGCGGGTTGCCGCCTGAAGCCGCGCACAAATATCCCTCCGAACTGTCGGGCGGTATGCGCAAACGCGCTGGTCTTGCACGTGCGCTTGCCATGGATCCGGAACTGTTGTTTCTCGATGAGCCGACGGCCGGGCTTGATCCGATTGGCGCGGCAAATTTCGACAATCTTACAAGGAACCTCAAGGAAACGTTAGGGTTAACCGTATTCCTGATTACCCACGATCTCGACACGCTTTATGCCATTTGCGACCGGGTAGCAGTGCTGGCGGACCATAAGGTCATAGCGATCGGTGCAATCGAGGATTTACTTGCGACCGACCATCCCTGGATCAAGGAATATTTCAGTGGCCCGCGCGGTCGGGCGGCACGACGCGGGCATGCAAAGCGGCCTGAAAATTCGGTCGTAGACAAGCCGTTACAAGGAAGGCCATAAGGCGAAACAATGGAAACCAAGTCCAATTATGTCATGGTCGGCGCGATTACGCTGCTGCTTCTGGGGCTGCTGGCAGGCTTTGTCATCTGGCTTTCGCGCGCGGGTGAAGGCGACAAGAAAGAATATGACATATTCTTCCAGCAATCGGTCAATGGCCTTGCAAAAGGTTCCGGCGTTTCATTTTCAGGCGTTCCGGTCGGCGAAATAGATGCAATCGAGCTGTGGGCACCCGATCCCGACTTTGTCCGCGTCCGCATCAAGATCAAAAGCGAGGTTCCGATTCTGCAAGGCACGACGGCGACCATCAACGGTGTAGGATTTACAGGCGTTTCGGAAATACAGCTCGATGGCGCGGTAAAGGGCGCGCCCCCGCTTCGTTGCCCCAAGGACAACCCGAAGTCCGCCTGCCCGACGGGTGTTCCGGTCATTCCGACACGGCCCGGCGCGCTCGGCGAATTGCTCAACAATGCGCCGCTGCTGCTTGAGCGACTCTCGACCTTGACCGAACGTTTGACCAATATCCTGTCGGACAAAAACCAGGCGTCGATCGAGCAGATTCTGGATAATGTCGAAAGCATTTCCGGAACGGTGGCGCAGCAGGCCCCGGCTTTGCGGGGCGCAATCGAACAAACGCGCATCACCCTCCAGAAAGCTGGCGAAGCCGCAGACGGCGTAGCTGCGCTCTCCAATTCCACCAGCAAATTGCTCGACAGCGACGGTCGCCCGATGGTGGCCGAACTTCGCAAGACGTTGAATTCGGCAAATGGCAGCCTCGCGGCTTTGGAAACGACGCTCAATAACGCGAACCCCGCAATCGAAACGCTTAACACGCAGACATTACCCGAGGTGACCCAGCTCGCACGGGACTTGCGCGAGCTATCAGTATCGCTGAAATCGGTGACTGAGCGCGTTGACCAAAATGGTCTTGGCGGCGTCGTCAGTGCGCCGGCATTGCCCGATTATAAACCCGATGGCCGGAAACGGAATTGACGATGACATTGCGCCTTCCCCCTCAAAAATTCGTATTTATCGCTGCGCTTACGTTCGCGCTGGGAGCCTGCGTGAGCTTCGGTGGCAAAGCGCCGCCGTCGCTTCTTGTCCTGACGCCGACGTCTGGCGTCACCAACGGCACGGAAAAAACCGGTGCATCGGGAGATGCGTTGATCATACTGTTGCCCGAGGCACCGCGAAAACTCGATTCAAACCGTGTGCCGGTGCAAATCGACGATAGCAGCATCGCCTATCTCAAAGATGCAGTATGGGCGGACAAGCCTGCACGCCTGATGCAGTTGCTGCTGATGGAGACCATATCGGCAAAGAGCGGACGGCTTGTGCTCAACGAAACCGATGCCGGCGGGAAAGCGCAGCAATATCTGTCGGGGAGCCTGATTGAGTTCGGCATCGATTCCGATGCGCGGGAGGCGGTGGTGGTGTATGATGCCGTCAAGCTAGTGCGTGGGCAGTCAGTGGCAAAAAAGCGCTTTGAAGCGCGGCGTCCGGTGACGGCTGTCGAGGCTGGCCCGGCTGGCCGAGCCCTTAACGAGGCAGCGAATGATGTTGCGAGCCAGGTGAGCGCCTGGATCGGCTAAATCCCGATCGTCAAGAAATCGGCCCAAATCCTTCGGGGACCGGCCAATCGGCAGAATGAACCGCCATCACCTTGAACAGCGTGCCCATATTGTCGGCCTTTATCAGCCGGTCGCGCGCTGCATTAATTTCTCCGGCACGGTCGGGTGACGCCTCGGCCAGTGCCGCAGCACGCTGATTAAGACCTAAAGCCGAGAGCCACACGCCCTGCGTGGTGGGTCCCGCAATCTGGAGATTGCGCATGCGGGCCATATTGCCGAGCTCGAAAAAATTGACGTGCGCGGTCAGATCGCATGTGCCGGGATCGAGAAACGGATCGGCAAAAGCGTGGTCCTTGACCGCCTGCAAGGTGCTGCCCAACCCAGGCTGCACATAACCGTAATCGATAATGAGCAACACTCCGCCCCGGTCGGCTATCCGTCCGGCCAGTTCATACATGATGGCGGCAGAATCGGGCGCTGACTCATATATGCTGCCCACCGGAGCGTTGATAAATGGTTCCGGGACGGACGAATCCATAGGTGAGGATCCGGGCATCGCGGCAAAGCGGGTACCGCGATCGCGCACAACAACGCGTTCCCGCCAACCGGCGTGAGTCAGGATAAGCTGTCGAACCGGTAAGGCATCAAAAAATTCATTCGCGACGACGAGCAGCGGCCCGTCGGTGGGCAGGCTATCGATGCTCTCGTGGAATGAGGCATCGGAAACGTTGCCCCGCTGTTTATCGCGCAGCATTTCGCTTGTTTCGACGAAGTGCACATCGGGTGCGAAATCGAATTTGCCCATTGCGCGCAACGCATCTGCGGCCAATGTTCCGCGTCCCGGACCCAACTCGATATAATGGCAATGCGCCGGTCGGTTGTGGCGCATCCAGACATCGGTAAGCCACATTCCGATAAGTTCGCCAAACATCTGGCTGACCTCTGGCGCGGTGATAAAGTCACCCTCGACCCCGAGGGGATCGCCTGCACTATAATATTCGGTGTTGGCCGCGCGCATATATTCGGCGACGCTAATTGGGCCCGAGCCCTCAATCTGCTTCGCAAGCCGAAGCGCCAACTGCCCCGTGTCAGGCGACACTGCTCGTCCCGGCTATCGGCTCGACGCGTTGCCGGCGCCCGGCGGCGGTAAACACCAAAAACAGGCCCAGCAGGATCATCGGAATTGTAAGCCACTGCCCCATGCTGAACCCGCTGGCTTCGACAAGCCATTGCAGTTGCTGGTCGGGTTCGCGGAAAAACTCGACGGTAAAGCGCGACAGCCCATATATCAAAGCCGCCATACCGAATAAGAAACCGGGCTTGTAGCGCGCGTCGGTCTTGAAAAAGAGCGGCCACAATATTGCAGCCATCAACAGCCCCTCAAGCGCCGCTTCATATAATTGGCTGGGGTGACGTGGCAAATCGCCGCCGTTGGGGAAGACAATTGCCCACGGCACGTCGGTGACCCGGCCCCACAGCTCATCATTGACGAAGTTGGCGAGACGAACCAGAAACAGCCCGAATGGAATGACACAGGCGATATAGTCGCAAACGCGCAAGAACGAGAGCTTGTATTTTCGGGCCAGCAGCCAAATTGCAAAAATCGTCCCAAGCGTTCCGCCATGCAGCGACATGCCACCTTCCCAGAGCTTAAATATATCAAGCGGATTTTGCAAAATGGAGGGCTGGTAAAACAGGATATAGCCCACCCGTCCGCCGATAATGATGCCAAGCGTCGCATAAAGGATCATGTCATCGGCATGCAGCCGCGACATCGGCGCGCCCGGCCGGGCGAGCAGCTTGAGCAGCAACCAGTATCCGAGCAAAATTCCCGCCAGATAGCCCAAGGAATACCAGCGTATCTGAAAGAAACCGAGATCCAGGGCGACTGGGCCTACTCCGAGGTCTGTGAACTGAATATAATCGGTGGCAGCGGCAATAATCTCGAACGGCACTATAAGTCCTTTGGGTTTCTTCGAGGAAATTTTGACATTCCTATAGAGCCAAATAGAAGGTGCACAAAGAGTTTAGGAGAGAATCACCATGCCCACCGAACTGGACCAGGCCATCAGTGCGACTATCGCACGACTGATGGATAATGATGGTCCGCTGACCGTTACGTATGTCGAGAAATATGGCGTGCACATGCCGATGCTTGCGAAGGCACCGGCCAACCTGTCCGACTATCTCGCATTTTTCTGCGCGACGCATGGCGACAAGGAATTTCTTGTCGATGGCGATTGCCGGTACAGCTTTGCCGAAACCTATGCAGCAGCGCGCACGCTGGCAGGCGGCTTGGTTGAGGGGCGCAAGTTACAGAAAGGCGAACGCGTCGGCATTGCCGGGCGCAACTCGGCCAACTGGATTATCGCTTATATGGCGGTCATCATGGCAGGAGGCGTTGCCACCTTGCTCAATGGCTGGTGGCAGGGGGGCGAACTCGCGGAGGGCATCCGCATGGTCGGGTGCCGCTATGTACTCGCCGATGCCCAACGCGCCGCGCGGCTTGAGGGACAGGATATCGGCGACTGCGATTTATTGGTTTTCAGCCACGATTGTTCGCCGCTCGATGGCCTGTCTGTACTGACTTCGCAGGGCGGCGACGCCTCCACGCCGCTGCCGACCATCGACCCCCTAGACAACGCCACCATCCTTTATACCTCAGGATCGACTGGCCAATCCAAGGGCGCCGTCTCTGATCACCGTGCGGTGGTGCAAGGCGCGATGAGCTATGTCGGACAAACCCTGGTGTTTTTCGAACTGTTAAGTGCCAGCGGCCAGTCAATGCCCGCGCAGCCGTCTGCACTTGTAAATGTGCCGCTGTTTCACGTTACCGCGTCGGTCCCGCTCGTACTGCAAAGCTTCGCCATCGGCCGCAAGCTTGTGATGATGCCGAAATGGGATGCCGAAGAGGCAATGCGGATTATCGAGAAGGAACGCATCAGTTATTTTGTCGGCGTTCCGCTGATGAGTATCGAACTCGCGACGCATCCGAACCGCCACAAATACGATTTGACCAGTTGCACCGCGTTCGCTGCCGGTGGCGCACCGCGCCCGGTCGACCATGTGAAGAAAATCCGGAAGGAAATGAGCTGGGGTTATCCGTTGTTGGGCTATGGCTTGACGGAAACAAATGGCGTCGGCTGTGGTAATTTTACCGAGAATTATCTGTTGAAGCCAACGAGCACGGGTCCTGCGACGAAGCCTCTTGTCGAGGTCGAAATGCTCGATGACGATGGCAATGTCATGCCGCAAGGCGAACGCGGCGAGGTGTGCATCCGTACGATTGCCAACTTTAACGGCTACTGGGACAATGATCAGGCGACCCGCGATGCGTTTACCGAGGACGGCTTTTTCCGTACCGGCGATATCGGCTATCTTGACGAGGACGGATATCTTTTCATCGTTGATCGCAAAAAGGATATCATTATTCGCGGCGGGGAAAACATCAGTTGCCCCGAAGTCGAAGCCGCGGCGTACGAACATGACTCGATTGTCGAGTTGTCGGTTTTTGGCATAGCGGACGACAAATATGGTGAGGTCCCGGGGATCGTCTATCACACCAAGGATGGCGTGCCATTGCCGGAGGATGATTTGAAAGCGTTTCTGGCGCCGCGGCTCGCCCCTTTCAAGCTGCCGGTTCATTATTGGCAAGCGCCTGAGCCGCTCCCGAGGCTTGGCACACAAAAGATTGATCGGGTTACACTTCGGCGGGATTATAATGCGAGGGTAACGAGTTCGGGCTGACAACGGCGGAAATCCGGCCTATGGGTTGTCGATGGCATCCGCTCTCGACAGCATTCTTAAACAGCGCGAGATTATCGACCGCAAACTGCTGGCCGAAGTCATCGACGAGATTGCTGCAGATAAAATTACATCGACCCACCGCGGCCGGGTGCTGGAGCAATTGCAGCAGGCACTAGCCCAAGGACGCGCTGAAATAGACCGGCGGCTCAGGCTTAACCCCTCGCATGGGTATAGGGCAGCTACGGAGCAGGCGTTCTTGATCGACCAAATCGTCCGCCTCATCTACGATTATGTGACCACTTACAGCTATAGGTCTGCCAATCGATCAGCATCGGAGCGGGTCGCGATACTGGCCGTCGGCGGCTATGGTCGTGGTGAAATGGCGCCGCACAGTGATGTTGATATCGCCTTCATCACACCGGATAAACGCAGCTCCTGGACCGAACAGGTGGTTGAGGCCATCCTGTATCTTCTGTGGGACTTGGGGCTGAAAGTCGGCCAATCCAGCCGGTCACTCGACGAAACAGTGAAGATGGCGCTGGAGGATTTGACGATACGCACGGCGCTACTGGAAGGACGCTTCGTCTGGGGCGATCGCGACATTTATGAGCAGGCGTCCCGCCGGTTCTGGCATGAGGTCGTTGGCAAAACAGCGTCAGAATTCGTTCGCCTGAAGATGGCGGAGCGCGATGAACGGCACAAGCGAATGGGGGACAGCCGTTATGTCGTCGAGCCGAACGTCAAGGATGGCAAAGGCGGTCTGCGCGACTTGCACACATTATACTGGATCGGCAAATATATCCATGGCGTCACCTCAGTCGCAGAATTGGTGAGCGTCGGTTTGCTTGCCGCTGACGAATATCGCCGGTTTCGTAAGGCAGAAAATTTTCTCTGGGCAGTGCGCTGCCATATGCACATGATCACGGGCCGCGCCGAAGACCGTCTGACGTTTGATCTGCAGCGGGATGTCGCTGAACGCATGAATTTTGCGGAACGGCCAGGCCGGTCCCCGGTCGAGCGCTTCATGCAATATTATTTTCTCAATGCGAAAGCCGTGGGCGATGTCACGGGTCTTTTCCTGGCGCATCTCGATGAGACAATGGCCAAAAAAGGTCGCCGGTTCCTTCCAAGTTTTACGCGCAACCCCAAAAAACTGAATGGCTTCCAACTTGACCGGGGGCGTCTGGCGCTACCTCATGATGCGTTCTTCCAGGAAGACCCCGTTCGGATGGTTGAGATATTCCAGCTTGCAGATTTGCATGGTCTGGAAGTTCATCCACTGGCGATGCGGGCCGCTCAGCGCGACGCGCGATTGATTGACAAAAATGTGCGGCGCGATCCGAAGGCGAACGCTTTGTTTCTCGACGTCCTGACGTCGCCGCGTGATCCAGAGACGGTTTTGCGCTGGATGAATGAGTCGACCGTGTTCGGCCGCTTCATTCCAGACTTCCGTCGTGTCGTCGCTCAGATGCAGTTCGATATGTACCACCATTATACTGTCGATGAACATTCGATCCGGGCGATTGGGTTGCTGGCAAAAATTGAACGTGGCGATTTAAAAGAAGACCATCCATTATCGACCGCCATCATACGTAAAATCGTCAGCAGGCGGGTTTTGTTCGTGGCGACCCTGCTCCACGATATCGCCAAAGGTCGCGGCGGCGACCACAGCATTTTGGGCGCCGAGGTTGCCCACCAATTGTGTCCTCGACTGGGTTTAACCGAAGCCGAGACTGAATCGGTCGCTTGGCTGGTGCGCTACCATCTTTTAATGTCGGCGACCGCATTCAAGCGCGACCTGGCAGATTTTAAGACGATACTGGATTTTGCCCAAGCTGTCCAATCTCCCGAACGGCTGCGGTTGTTGCTCATCTTGACTGTGGTGGACATCCGGGCGGTCGGTCCCGGCGTATGGAACAGCTGGAAACGGCAATTGCTTTCCGATCTGTTCGAAGCGACCGAAGAGGTTCTTCGCCTTGGCCATAAGCAGCGCGGTCGCGACGAACGCATTGCTGCAAAGAAGCAACAGCTGAGTGAATCGTTAAAGATTCCAGCAGGAGATTTTGCCGATTTGGCGCGACGCCTGCCCGAAGCATATTGGATCGCCGAGCCTGCAGATATCATCGAGCGAAACGCTCGCCACCTTCTTTCAAATGCCGATTCGGACCTGGCAATTGACGCCTGTTTTTATCCAGAGCGTGGCGCCACGCTTATTACGGTATACGCCGCCGATCATCCTGGGCTCTTTTATCGCATTGCCGGCGCTATCCACGTGGCTGGCGGGAATATCATCGACGCGCGAATTCATACCAGCGCCGACGGTATGGCTATAGACAATTTCCTTGTGCAGGACCCGTTGGGTCGGCCTTTCAGGGAAGCTGGTCAGCTCAGTCGATTGACGCTCGCCATTAGAGAAGCGCTTACCAATCGTGCCAAATTGATGGTTCAGTTGAATGCCAAGCCAAAAGCCCGCCGGCGCGCCGATGCGTTTCGTATTGCGCCGTCGGTACTGATCGATAATCAGGCGTCCAACAGATTTACGGTAATCGAAGTCAACGCGCTCGACCGTCCCGCCTTACTCAACAATTTGGCGCAGGCGTTGTTCGAGTCGCGTATAACTTTGCATAGCGCCCATATCGCCACATATGGTGAGCGCGCCGTAGACATTTTCTACGTCACGGATTTATTTGGCGGGAAAGTCGAAAGCAAATCGAGACTTAGAACGCTCGAATCGCGTCTGCTGGAGGCGGCAGCTGCGGACGCCGGACTGAAAAGCAAAGCCGCATAACTACCAAATTTTGACGTCGCCGGGCTAACGTCCGCTACTTTGAACAAAAAAGGGCCAGTCTTTCGACTGGCCCTCGTTCGAAGATCTGGCAAAGCCAAATTCGCTTATTACATGCCCGAACCCGGACCGTAGGTAACTTCCACGCGACGGTTTTGCGGTTCACGCTCGCCATCTGCGGTCTGTACCAGCGGTGCGGTTTCACCAAAGGCTTCGCTGGTGATTGCGCCACCGGCAACGCCCTTGGACTCGAGGTACGAACGCACAGTTGCGTTACGACGCTGCGAGAGACCGACGTTATAGGTCGCAGCACCCGACTTATCGGCGTGACCAGCAAGCATGACCTTTGCGTTACCGCAATTGGTATACTGAGCCACCGCATTGTCGAGAACCGAAGCCGCGTCAGGACGCAGATTCGACTTATCCCAATCGAAGAACACGATGTACGGACCGGTATTGCAAACCGCTTCCGGGGGTGGCGGCGGTGGGGGTGGTGGGGGTGGTGCAACATAAGGCGGTGGAGGTGGCGATGCCACTTCAACCGGCTCAGGTGCACCGCCAAAGTTGTAAACCAGGCTGCCCATGAGGCTGTGCGAACGGTAGCGTGTTTCAACTCCGATACCCGGAGTTGTTACCAGATTGACATTCGGTGCGTTGAAGAAACGATATTTGAGGCCGACGTCCCAGCTATCGCTGAGCGGGGCACGAATGCCCGCCAACGCCTGCCATGCAAAACCCGTATCGCTGTCATCGAGCAATGTTGCAGGGCCCGCACCGTAATCGGACAAATCAACGCGAGCAACGCCAACGCCACCGCCGACAAACCCCTGAAGGCCATCGTCATCGCCGAAATCAAACAATCCGTTGACCATGAAGCTGAGGGCCGAAGCCTTACCAAAAGCAAGATCGTCGTCATATGTACCGTTTAAACCGCTCAGAGGAGCTGGCAGCGTCAACGTGTGATCGTTGATATTTGCCTGACGGTAGCTAACTTCGCTTTCAAGGCGAAACCCGCCGAAATCATAACCCACGACGCCGCCGAAATCGAACCCTTTGTCAAATCCCGATTCGACAACCGTCGCATCACCGGCTTTGATATTCTTGTCTTCTACAATCATGACACCGCCATCGACTCCAACATACCACTGGTCGTCGCGGGCCAAAGCCGGTGATGCCAGAGCTGTAGAAGCGAGTGCCAAACCTATGGCTAACTTACGCATCAACTTTCCCCTTTTCTATCTTAGGAACGGAAATTCGAGAACGCAGGTCTATCGATTCTGTTCCATTGATGCAAGTCGCTATATGGCTAAACTGTTGCAGAAATGTCGCTATTTTGGCAAAATGCATCCAATTTCCGGAGAAAAAGCGTCTGTTTTCAACGTCAGTCGTTTAGCTGCCCAATCAACCGAAGATATATTAGCAGCGAGGCTATTGCCTGCCTCGCTTCAACATCGACAACTGTTCCATTCGCCGGATTCACAATGATTGGCGGACTGATCCACGCATTTTCCATATATGTTAAATTCACGCCGGACCGGATCCGAACCCGCATTCCTTCGCTGGCCTTGCAAAACCGCCATCCGCTCCCAATCCAAATCGCCAGCGAATCCGCTTCCGTAGACCAAAGACCGCCGGGCGACGGCGAAACTAACCAGCACATCCCGACATTAGCTTCAGTAAGAGAATCGGGAGGGTTGCTTTGAACGGATTCGACGAGCGGATGAAGCAAAGCGTCAATTCGGACCAATGCCTCATTATGCGTTATTTCCTTTTGAGCTTGACTGACTGCCAGCAGTGGCAGCTCATGCCGCGCGGTTTCCAGAACTGCCACGAATTTTCTCCTGATCGATGAGTTAACTTATTGCGATGGTCAACGGCGGCGACTGGCGGTGCTTGCCAATCTGCCTCACCTCTGCCGTTACATTCGCGCTTTCTGGTATTGCTAGCGAGGTCCATTCGGCGGCGCTGATCTCGATACTGGACTGGCCGGCAAGATATTCTTTAATCGCTTGGCCATTTACCATCAGCGCCACGCCATATTGCTCGAAGCCTTCCACCATCGCCTGATCGACGCCATCGCGCCAACCAAAGTCAATTCGGGACCGCCTGACCCACCGCAAAGTTAAGGCCCCGTCCAACCCGATGATCGAGCGCCCGTGAACAGGAGCCAACGGCGTAGCGGCTAGCGATTGGGCAATCGCTGAAGATAACGCCGGCAACGCGTCCGCAAGCCCCAATCCCTCCACCATCACAGTGTCCCCATGCACAATACTCGATTGTTCAAGCAACCGGGCCGTGTCTGCCTCGATCTGCACGACCATCCGCCCCGCAGCATGCGCTTGCGATATCGAGGACGCGCCGAAGCAACCGCGCTGCAATCTGGAGAGCCGATATATATTGTTTCCCAGCGCCTAACACCAGCCGAACCGAATGAATTCGCCTCCCAGCCAAAATATCGGAGCATCGAAATCTAGTGGCGAACCGAAACGTTCAGGCATGACAACGCCGCTGTTCAGCAATTGCACGCGAAGTCCCTCGCCTTCGTCGATCAGATTGACATTATGCGTAGCAAGCTGATTGAGTGATGTTCCCATGATTGCTGGCGCTGCGGTAACCCCAACATCGGTTAGCTGATCTCCCAAACGCCGCGAAAGCGCCGCCCGCCTCCAGCCCGGGCCAGTCCCAGCAGCAAAAACGGCCAGCAAGCCCGATCCAGGATCTTCAGTACCGAATGCGGGCAAGTCAATAAGAGCGATCCGCGTTTCACCGATAGTCACGTCAGGCGACGCGATGTTGCGCCCAGGGTCGACCAAACTTTGATCACTGGATGTTGCTTGCGTGTTTGCTGCCCTTGCAGAGATGCCGGCCGAGCCAAAACGGTGCTCGATTTGCTCGATTTGCCATCTTTTACCTGCTGCATCGGCGACCTCGTCCCCTGGCGCCAATCTGTCAGTTCCGTTTGCCACGTCCGCCAGCCAACGTCGCTTGCCGTTCCATAGTTGAGAATGCCGGACGTGAATAATCTGCTTTGCTTGCGCCGCAGTCAGCACGGCGGGCAATTCAATTTGTTCTGTGCCCCGCACGACATCACCATGCTGGCTTTGCTGTACACTTGCCAAAAAATCGCGGTCTAGATCATAATAGCGAAGCCCCAGAATGTCGGGCGTCGCGCTGGATCGTTCGGCTATCTGTCGCGGCGCCTCAAAACGGCTCTCATTTTCAGCTGTCAGCGCGTCGACGTCGTAAACACCAGATGAAAGCCCGCCGCTGTCTCTGATAGCCAGTCTACCGTCGCGCGTGCCAAGTTCGATCGACAACGTTTCCATGAGCGGCAAAAGCGGGTCCCGGGCAGCTGCGCCTGAAAGCGCAAAGCCAGCAATCGCCTGGCCACTGCCTGCACTTACACGCTCGGCAGTCGCTGCTTTGAATATGGCATTTACCGGTACAACGCCGTCCCGTTCGAAAATCTCGAATGTCAGCGACGGAATGCGATTACCGAAGTCCGCAAGCTGCAAATCTTCGAACACGACATAAGCGAGGCCGCGATGCGCCGGACATCGGCCAGCGGATTCGGCAGAGGCGATTAAGGGATCGGGAAGCTGGTCGGCGTTGCCTGTGTAAACGCGAAGTTGTGTATCGAACTTCAAGTCGCCCGCCTCTCCCCGCAGGAGATTGCCGTCCGCCCAGATTCGTCCGATGCGCAATATCGGTCGGCTCGATAACGCCACGCACAGGCTGACCGAGTAACTGTAAGTGACTGTAGATGGCCGACCTTTGCCGCCGCTGTTCTTGGCGCGTCGTTCGACAAGATCAGTGGCCCAAATGACGGTCCCTGCCACCCGCATGGTTCCGAAAATCGCGGGAATTTGGTTCCCGTAACTGGACGTTTGGACCGCCAGTTCCTGAAGTCGTGGGCCTTCGCGAGATTTTGGCTTGAACACGGATTGGTCGAATTGCTGGCCGATGGCCGCGCCAATTGCACCGCCGATCGGTCCGCCAATTGCAGAACCAACGGCCGTCAGTATCAGAGTAGCCATTTTAATCTCCGATATAGCGCCATTGGCCGACAATCGGCCATGGCAAGGGTAAAGGCGTTAGAACGACCCGGCGCAGGCCGGCGTGCGCATGCACCGAGCCTCCCGTTACGATTACGGCAAAATGCAGCTGCCCGCATGCGGGTCTACACAGGACGATATCGCCAGGCCGACTGCTGCCGTCTAATACCGGACCGAAGCAATCACGATCAAATATGGCAAATATGCGCTCCACATAGTCGCCGCGGATCGCATAATCGCGAGGAACGACCAGCGGATCACAGCGCCCAGCCAGCGCAATGGAAACAACACCCACGCAATCGATGCCGACATCCGGATTTCGTCCATGCAATTTGAACGCGCAGCCGACCAAAGCATGCGCGCGCTCCGCAATTTGCATTCCGCTTTCAATTTGCACCGGGATAACGGGTCAGCAAATCATTGCCCGGCAAATAGGGCTCACCGCGAAAGTTGATCGCGTTTGCGAAGCGCGAGGCACAGGTGCCGATCTGCTTGTCACAACCCTCAACGATTTCGATTCGATCACCCGTCCGGACCGTATAGTCCGGTACTTGCGAAGACGTGATCCCTGTTGAATCGCTGGTCATAATGTCAAAGCTCAACCCGCTGTTCGACCCATCCAGCCATCGGGCTATGCCATAAGCGAAGCCGTTTTCCTCTACGCCAGTGGGCATATCGAGCAGCAGCCGACGGGCGTTCATTCCGCGAAATGTCGTCACGTGCCGAAATCTTTAGCGGTTAAGCCCGCACGCCAGATCGCAAAAGCTCGCGCGGCATGAGGGCGACGTCTGCGGCACTATTGAACGGTCGAGTATCTGTTTCAGACCCCGGAATTCGGCTTCGAAATCATCACTTGAAAAAGAAATAGTGCCAAGCTCGCCAGCGGCAAGCAAGCGGCGGCCTGCGCCAGGGTTCGTCCAGTCGAACAG
>CALRMO020000019.1:0-25506 GCA_943369235.1 Sphingomonas paucimobilis | reverse complement strand
GCACCGGTCGCACCGAATGCCGAGAGGCGGCTGGCCTCACCTGCACAGAATACAGACGCACCGCCGGCGCCGCGTGAAATCTGGGTTTTCTTTTCTTCGGCATAGCGCAGCTCGGCGGTTACCGAAAATGCATCGCTGAAGTCATATTCGGCAAGGCCGAACACGGCCTTGTTGACGATAGTGTCATATTCGGAATTATCGAACCCGACGCCCAGCCCGGCAGTGCCGCTGGCGAAAGTAATGTCCTGCGAACGAAATTCCTGCCGGAAATAGTAGCCACCAATCAAGATACGGAAAGGATTGTCCGCAGGGCTGGAAATGCGGATTTCCTGACTGATATCCTGTTGGTCATCGCGATTGGTATTCGCAAATGCAGGTTCGGTACCAAGCGTGCTTGCCGCAGAACCTGCAAAATAAACAAACGCATCGCTATGGTCGGAATCGGTACCGAAGAAATTCTTGTTATCACGCCAGCCGGTCAGGCTTGACAAGATCCAGCCCGAACCGCCAAGATCCCAGTCGATGATATTGGTCATCGAAAACTGCTCATTGGTGATGCCATCGTAAGCGGTGCCATCGCGCGTGCCAAGTGTGGCGTTGATCATCATCGGATCGGTATTCAACCGCACATTATTCGGCTGCGGCTTGATAACGCCGCAATAAAACTGATTGGTGTTCGCAGACACTAAGGTCGCAGGCGATAAAGGCACAAACGGTGAGCCTGTACGATAGCGCGCCGACCGGAAACCGGGACTGCAGTTATTGTCGGCCGCACCTTGCAGGAAAATGGCCAGCGGGCCGTCATCGTCCTTCTGCCAGCTAAACCGCGATCGCATTTTGAAATCTTCGAATGGCTTGAAAGTCAAAGTGGCATAAGCCGACTTGGTTTCTTCTTGTCCGACGCGCTTGCCGGTCAACTGGTTGCGATATTCACCGCCATATTTGAAAAAGCGCCCGCCGACGCGGACACCGAGCATATTGTCAAGCAGGGACCCCGAGACCGATCCGGAGACTTCATATTCATTATGCTCGGCGGCACGCAGCCGCCCACTGACGCTGATGTCTTCCGATGGGTCCTTGGTGATATAATTGATGGCCCCGGCATAAGTGTTGCGTCCGTAAAGTGCAGACTGAGGCCCTTTGACTATCTCTACCCGCTCAATGGACGAGGGGTCGAAACCTTGGATATCGCCTTGATAATACACTCCGTCGATGAAGAAGGCAGCGCCAGTTTCGACGCCCGCCTGCACACCTGCCAGCACGTTGGAGGCGCCGCGGATTACCGGACGGTCCGTAGTACGACCAAAAGCCTGGCTGAAGCTTATGCCGACGGCCTGCTTGGCGAAATCGTCAAGCGAGTTAAGCCCCTGTTGCGCGATGGCATCTGCGGTAATTACTGATACCGCGACGGGAGCGTCTGATAGCGATTCCTCAACCTTGCGGGCGGTGACTACGATTTCGGGGATTCCACCCTCTTCTTCACCCGCAGCAGCAGCAGCCTCTTGCGCCACTGCAACGGTCGGCAACGCGAAAGCCAATGGCGCGATTGCGCATGCCGTAAATAAAAAAGACCTGGAAAAGCTTTTCACGATGAACCTCCCTGATATTCGTAATCCCCGAAACTGCAGGCTTCCATTTTGCGCAAAATTTGTCCAGACAAATTTTTGTTGCCGTGAGCGACAGCCGATCGCTGTCTCTATTTTGCAACAATCCGATTTTAGCCGGAGAATTGATATGCCTGCCTATATGATTATCGCTGCCAAAATAGCCGACCGCGACGCGTTTGTCGGCGGCTATGGTAAGGCAGCCGCTGAATTGGTAGCCCGGTTCGGCGGCAAATATGTACTTCGTGCGCCCGGTGCCGAATTGCTGGAAGGCGGCTTTGGAAGAGGCGCATCAGTTGTCATTTCTCAATGGCCTGACAAGCAGGCGGCTTTGCGCTTTTGGAACTCACCTGAATATGCCGAAGTTAAAAAGCTGCGTGATAGCCTCGCCGAATGTCAGGTGCTATTGATCGAAGGCGAATTGTCAGGGGAATAATCAAAATGGAACGGGCAGCACGGATTGTTGAAGTTGGAGGGCCGGCAGTCATAAACTGGGTAGACGTCGAACTGTCGCCGCCGGGTCCGGGCGAAGTGCGGATGCGCAATACTGCGGTTGGCCTTAACTTCATCGATACTTATCACCGACGCGGTATTTATCCGGTGGCGCTCCCTAGCGGACTCGGGCTGGAGGCAGCGGGCGTTATCGAATCGCTGGGGGAGGGCGTGGCAGATTGGAAAGTCGGTGACCGGGTCTGCTGTTTCGGTCCGACGCTTGGCGCATATGCGACTGCGCGCAATATTGAGGCTGCCTGCCTGTTCTTGATACCCGACGATATCAGCGACGAGATTGCCGCAGCAGGCATATTGAAGGGCTGCACGACTGAGTTTCTGGTCGAACGCTGCGGCAAGGTTCAACCCAAATGGAACGTGCTGGTCCACGCTGCAGCGGGTGGTGTCGGCCTAATGCTCGTGCAATGGCTCAAGCATGTCGGCGCTAACGTGATTGGAACGGTGAGCACCGAAGAAAAAGCTGCTTTGGCGCGTGACGCCGGGGCCGACCACGTAATCCTTTACGGCAAGGAGGATGTTGCCAAGCAGGTACGCTTGCTGACCGACGGACGCGGCGTCGAGGTAGTATTCGACGGTATTGGAATGGCTACCTGGGAAGCGTCGCTCGATAGTGCAAGGCGGCGCGGGCTGATTGTAAATTACGGCAATGCAGATGCGCCCGTTGGAGGCGTCAATCTCGGCATCCTCGCGCAGAAAGGTTCGCTCTATAACACGCGTCCGACACTTTTCGACTACTACCACCACGCTGCTGAGCGCGCTGCGGGAAGCGAATATGTGTTCAACATGTTCCGGGAGGGTATCATCAAGGTCAACATAGGCCAGCGATACGGGCTGGAGGAGGCTGCGAAGGCGCATAGCGATCTGGAAGGACGCAGGACAACCGGGTCGACGGTGCTGGTAGTTTAGCTGATTTCCACCAGCTCCAACAACTCACCCGCCATGCCGACCACCGTAGCGGACCGCCGCCCTGCATAAATTGCTCCGCAGTGCACGGCCGGCGGCTCAATGAACGCGGCGTTGATCGCGTCCAGACTGTCTACTGCCAAAGTCACCAGCGCATTCCCGGGTGGCAGGCATCCGGGCGTCTGTGGACGAGCGGTCGCGAGGTCTGGATAGTCATCGACCTCGATAATCGGCAGCCGGTCCTTCTGAACCATCGTTATAGAGGATTGCGTGCCGTCAGGCAGCCCAAACGCCTTGTTGATCATAGTATATTCAAGCGTGTAGGTGCCGCCAACATCCAGGCCTATCTTTTCCTGCAGCCATGCCAGATTCGCTTCGCGGTCATGCGTCGCGAGTATAACGATGAATATATGGTCGGTCAGTGAGGCGGCCTTTGGCAAGTCGGACGACGGCGTATTTTCCGCTACCTCATTGAGATAGATCATCTCGCGCCCGCGCCCAGTCACCTGCATCGGTATGAAATAGGGTAGGCCTTCGATTGGTTTGGGTGGCCCGACAATATCGAAACCGCTGCCCTCCAGACGCCCGGGCCAGCCATAGACATCTTGCACGGTCAGCTCAAAGGCTGCCCATCCGTATGTGCGCACCGGCATAAACTCATCGGGCACAGGTTGTTCGACCAGTCGGATAAAGCAATGCGCGCCGCTTTGCGGTTGCAGCGTCGCGGTGCGTGCGCCCCCGTTCGCCGGGCACTTCCAACTCGCAGCCAGATCAGCAGCCAGTTCCCCGCGCTCAACGATGTTCAGCCCTAGCCGCCCATGATAATCCTCCAACGCAGCATCCAAATTGGGCGTCGTCACAACGCCACCCATGATGCAGCCATGTGTGAGGAAATTGTTCATTTGAATTCGGGCTTTTGTTTGCGGGCAAAAGCGCTTGTGCCTTCGATAAAATCGGGCGTGGTAAAAGCATCGGCAAAGATGCGTTTCGTTTCCAGGTCATCATCTGCCTGCCCATCGAGAATACGGCGTACAAAGCCCTTTATCTGGTGCGTGCTGCGCGCGCTGTTGCCCGCAATCTGACCCGCCAGCGCGGTGGCGCTATCCTCGATCAGTTCGACCAAACCGATCCGCAACGCTTCATGCGCTGAGAGGAGTTCGCCTGTGTAAAGCATCTTTTTGGCCTGCCCCGGTCCTACCAGATCGACGAGCAATTTGGTATCATGAAGCGGGTAGACCAGTCCCAATTTGGCTGGCGTAATCCCGATCCGCGATCCGGCGGTCGCAACGCGAATATCGCAGGCAAGCGCGATGCCACATCCGCCGCCGACGCAATCGCCATCGATAAAGGCTATCGTCGGCTTAGCAAATCGAGCAAGCTCGTGCTGCGTCCGGTTGATCGCTGCCTGATTGGCTTCGCGCCATGTGGAATTGTCCTTATGCGACATCAATTCGTTGATGTCTGCGCCTGCGCAGAAAACACCTTGGGTGGCGGATTGCACCACCACAACGCGGATCGCGCAGTCGATCAGCGCGGTACCCAACAGCACTGGAAACTGCTCCCACATTTCCTGATTTAAGGCGTTACGCTTCTCAGGCCTGTCGATCAGGATGCGGCCGATAGGGCCGTCGCGTTCGAGACGCAGGCTCATGCCGTATTTACGTGCGCGAAATGTTGCGCGATTTGATTGCGAGTGGTGACCCAGATGTCCGGATGTTTCCGAACGTGCTCGAAGAATTCCTGTAACGCCCATATCCGTCCGGGTCTCCCGATGATTCGCAGGTGAAGCCCCAGCGACATCATCTTCGGATTGCCTTGTATGCCTTCTGAATAGATCTGATCAAAATTGCGTTTGGCATAATCGAGCCATTGATCGGGCGTCAGGGCGGGGTCGGTCCACATTTTCATATCATTGCTATCGAGCTGGTAGGGGACGATGACAATCGGCCTGCCCGGAACGCAATCGCAGTCCCAGAAGGGCACGTCACCCGAATAATCGTCCATATGATAGGTGAAGCCCTCTTCGATCAGCAGGCGGCGGGTGTTTTCGGTGAGCAAGTAGCGCGACAGCCAGCCATAAGGCCGCGTGCCGGTAGTTCTCTCAATGCTCGTCACAGCCTTGCGAATGAACTCGCGTTCGCTCGCCTCGTCCATCTTGAACTGGTGCACCCAGCGCCAGCCATGGCTTACCGGTTCATGACCAAGCTCGACAATGGCCTGCGCGATTTCTGGGTGGTTTTCAAGGGAAAGCGCCGCGACGGTCCAGCTGGCGAGAATATTATATTCTTTGAGCAGTTTGACGACACGCGGTGCGCCTGCCTTTATACCGTAAAAATAGTTGCTCTCGTTCGAATAGTTACGGATGGGCGATTTGACATGGACACCCAGCTCGTCGACTGGCTCCATCCCACGGTCGCCGCGGGCAACGGTCATCTCGCTGCCTTCTTCGACGTTGATGACGACGCTGAGCGCCATTTTCGCGCCGTTCGGCCAGTCGATCCGTTCTTCTTGCATCAATGCATTTCCTCCCCGCCCGAAATATTGAGCGCCTCTCCAGTCACATAACATGCATCATCGCTGGCGAGCCACGCACAAGCCGCAGCAGTGTCCGAGGGCAGGCCAGGTCGGCCCATCGGGTTCTTTGCAACCATGTTTTTCAGATAGGCCTCAACATTCTCAAACCCCAGCAGTTTGGAGAAATATTCATTTTGTTGCGCACCCAACCCGGTGGTCACATGATTGGGGCATACCGCATTGACGGTAATTTTGTACGCGCCCAGCTCGACTGCGGTAGCCCGCGTCAGGCCAATCATTCCATGCTTCGATGACACATAAGCGGGCAAATGGGCAAAGCCAGTTTTGGCAGCCTGCGAGGCGATATTGATGATTCGTCCGCCCTTGCCCGCAGCCACCATCGCTTTCGCCGCAGCCTGCGTGCAGTAAAAGGCACCGGACAGGTTAACCGCGATCACCGTCGCCCAATCCTTTGGGTCCACCTCCAGCATCGGTTTCATCATGAAGCCTATGCCTGCATTGTTGACGAAAATATCTACCGCGCCGAACGCCGCAACCGACTGTTCAACCAGTGCATTACACTGCGCTGCCTCGGACACGTCGCACACTATCGCCGCTACCTTCGCCCCGCGCGCGCGCAGCTCGTCGGCAACCGCCTCGGCCTCAGCATCGATCGCAAGATCGGACACAACACACTGCGCACCTTCATCGGCGAAGCGCTGCAATATCCCCTGACCCAGCCCCTTGTGCTTGCCAGAGCCGGTAACGACGATCGTCTTGCCAGCGAAGCGCATCAGAGGTCTTCGGTAAGAATGAATGTCGGGTTATCGGTGAACTCGCCAAATCCCGCCGCCACTTTCTGGAATTCAGGGTCGGTGACATCGCCGACAAAAGCGTCCATGCCGTGAATGTCAATCACCTCAATATAGTCATAAGGCGGCTTGGCGTCGGAACCGAACAGGCCAGTAGCGCGGTGGACGGTAAACCCCTTGACCGAATTGAGTGCATTAACGCCGGGAATATCGGTTCCACGCGCCCACGCCTCATAGGCTTCGGCGTTGGCGCCTTCCTTCAAGTTGAACAAACAGATGATACGCATGTTTTCCTCCTCAATATCCGAAATTAGCAGGCGGGCGATAGGCGGCAAGAGCGGCGTCGAGTTTACGGGCCAACGCGAACAGACCGGCTTCGTCCCCGGCCCTGCCCATGAGCTGGACGCCGACGGGCAAACCGTCATTGCTCCAGCCTGCGGGGATGGCGATGGCGGGCAGACCTGCAATATTGGCAAGGCACGTAAAGTCGGCTTGGTTGGCTGGGGCAGCATTGCTGTGCGGGAAAGCGGCTTGCGGGGCAGTCGGCATCAGGATTGCGCCGTAAGTTTCGAGCGCCGCCTTCAATGCGGCCTTTGTTTCGGCGATTACTTGTGCATCCTCAGCCAAGTCGGCCACGCTGCGTTTGGGGCCATAGGTCAACAATTTGGCGAGTGCGGGCGAAATTTTTACTGGTTCAGCATCGGCTAGATGCGCTGCCAAAAAGCGCGAAGCCCGAATGAAGCCGGCAAAGCGGATGCGACTTGGCGGATAGGGCAGCTCAATTTCAACATTCGCGCCGAGGGCCAATTGCGCAGCTTCGAAGGCGTTCAGTACCGGTGGATCACATTCGATCGCGCCTAACGCTCGAACGATTGCAACCGGACCGCGAGCAACCCTTCCACCAAAATCTGAAATAACCCTAGACACCCGTTCGAGGACATCGGGATCTCGCGCGAGCGGACCGATCGTATCGAGCGAGGGCTCAGTCATCTCCAGCCCGTCCTGAAACACTGCGGTGTGCGCAGGTTTGAAACCGTATACCCCGCAATAGGCCGCCGGAATGCGGATCGAACCCATTGTGTCGGTTCCCAAGGCAGCATCGCATAATCCTGCCGCAACGGCTGCGCCGCTGCCGCCCGAAGAGCCACCGGGCGTGTACCCCAGTCTATGCGGATTTTGCGTCGCACCGAAAAATGGGTTGTCCGTCTTTGCGCCCAGCGCGGCTTCTTCCATGTTTGTAGAGCCAATAATAACTGCGCCCGCCGCGCGCAGCTTTGCCACCACCGCCGCATCACGCTCGGCGATGCGGTTCCGAAACACTTCGCACCCGCCGGTCCATGGTAGGCCTCGGACCATGACGTTGGCCTTAACCCCGATTGTTAGCCCGGCAAGCGCACCTTCCGCAGAAGTCGCGGCTTTATCAAAATCGGTGAACGCATTCAGCGGCGCGTTGGCGGCTTCAAGCGCGTCCCAGTCAATCATAGGCCGCGCTCATCGATCAAACGGATCGGCTTCTGCCGCACGTCGATTTGTGTCAGGCTTGCCGTGCCGCCAGGGGCGCACAGCTCAACGCCTACGTCGACATTCAAGCCTTGCCGAAGCAGGGCGGTAACTTGGCCGACGTCGGTCCCGCCCCGGCTTTCAAGCAGCACAACCATGTCATCGCGCTGAGTCACCGGATCGCGTTTTACGGTGCAGATATATTCACCGGTCAGATCCGCGCGGTTCTCGATCAAGGCACCGATCGCGTGCGGGAACAGGTTGATACCGCGCAACTTGACCATATTGTCGCTTCGGCCTTTAAAGCCAGCGATACGCTTGAACGCCAGTTCACCTCGTCCGTCCAGTTCATGCGTGATGTCATGTGTGTTGAAGCGGATGCACGGTGCGATGTCATCCTTGAACAGGCAGGTCACCACCATGTCGCCAGTCTCTCCATGCGCAACAGGCAGCCCATCATCGACGCCGAGCAGCTCCAGATATTGCGCATCTTCCCAGACATACAGCCCGTCGCGGTCGGGGCCTTCGCCTGCGATACTCCCCGTATCGCCGACGCCATACCAGTCATAGGCCTTTGCCCCACCCCATGCCGCCTCGGTCGATGCGCGGTCTTCGGTGCCAAGATGACCGATGATCATTTTAAGATTTATTTGCTCAATCAATCCAGCCTCGCGCGCAACATCGGCAAGCTTGCGGATATAATCGACAAAGCCGACCATCACCGTCACCCCGAAATCAGCGAGGAGCTGCACCTGAGCGGCGCTGCGAGTCTCGATGCCCGTGCCAGCCGACAGAAACAGCGAATTGGTAAAATGCGTCACGGCTTCGCGGATATAATGACCGCCGTTAATCATGCCATGGCCGTAAACCGAATGAACAACGTCCGATGGCTGCAATCCCATCCAGCGGTACATGCGGCCAACGAGCAGATTAGTGATTTCCCGACCTTTGGGGCCGAATATCAAGGGTTGCGGCCGTCCTGTGGTGCCGCTGGTCGTGTGAAACACCACAGGAGAATCCCCCCGACCGTCGAAGTCGCCATAAGGCGGATGGGCGTTCACCGAGGCCATCAGGTCAGATTTGTCATAGACGGGCAATTTGCCAATATCAGCGAGGCTGCTTATATCGCCCGGCTGAATCCCCTTTTCGCCCCAGAGACGTTGGTAAAAAGGTATTTCCCACCCGCGCTTCATCAGCGTCAAAAATCGCTCGTTTTGCAGCGCATGCAGTTCATCGCGCGACATTGAGGCATAGCGCGCAGTGAAGGCATCGCCGACCGGATAGTCGGCCAGCATCTGCCTGGCATCAAAGGCTTCGAAATAGGTTGGAAAACTCATCTGGGGTCCGTTGCGTAAGATAAGGGATCGTCGAAAATGCGTGGATCGCAGTTGGAGGCAAGCGCACGGCAAAGATCATATTTGGCCGCATGTTGCGCGGGTGACATCGGCGCATCGGGGCTGCCGAGATTGGCATCGATCTGACGTTTGATGGTCGCGCCGTCCTTGAGCCTCACTACCAATTGCTGCGGCGACATGGCATTTCCATCCGGATTTTCATCCAACGTGACCGTCACCTCTTCAGCCAATGACGGGATGGCGTCATTCAAACGCGGGTCGATAAGCCCGTCGCGCAGCATAAGCGGCGCAAGAAAAGCAAGACATAGCCGGTTGTAACTCATCGGCGCGCCGTGTTGATATTGGCGACCGACAAGGCGGTGAACCAGCGGCGGTGCTAACAGTTCGACGCTCAGGACTGTATCAAGCGAAACCGCGCCCTCGTTTCGCAAATCGGCGAGCACGCCCAATGCGCCGTGGCTTGCCCTGCCCGATGGGTAGGGTTTGATGCTGACCTCGCTAATCCGCCAGACTGTGCCGAGGCTGGCGGTATAGCTGGACAAGTCGAGCGGCTCGACCAATTTGGAATAGCCGAACGGTCCCTCGAGAACATCATGCGGACCACTCAGTCCAGCCTTCACCAGATCCACAGCCTGGACTGCGGCCTGCGCTGCTCGACCGATCTGCAGTGGCAGCGCAATCGACGCCTCGACATGCGCCTGCATTGTCCCGCCCCCAAAGCTGTAGGCAAGGCCCAGCACGTCCGCCATCTCGTCGTGCGACAGGCCTTCCAGCCGCGCTACGGCCAACGCTGCGCCGATCACACCTGCGGTTGCGGGACGGAAGAACTGCATCGGGCCAGTGGCCGACAAGCCAAGTCCGCTGGCGATATCGACCCCGACCGCAAGTGCGATCAGGAAATCATCGCTTTCGCTTCCGGCCGCCCGGTCCGATGCCGCCACCAACGCCGCCGTCACCGCCGATAAGGCGTGAACGACGGCAGGCTCATGCACTGCATCCCATTCGAGACAATGAATCGCAAAACCATTGAAAAATGCAGCAGACGGCGCAGGCAGTTTATTCGCCGACAACGTCCGTGCCTCATCGCCTGCGCCCCATCCGCGCACCGCTGGCAAAAGATTCAGCGCCTCCGGCGACGCCGCACCGGCGGCTCCGCCCGCTAACGTATCCGCCAGCAACCGTTCGGCATCTGCCCGCACCTGCGGCGGTAGAACGTGGGGCGCGGCAGCGAAATCAAGGATGGCGGCGATGTGGCTCATACGAGCCATTTTCCGAGCATTTTGTGGATCGCCAGAGGATCATCGCCTTCCAGCGCCAGCTTGACCGCCCTGTCCGCATGCTTCTCCGACAGCCCACCCCAAGCCATCAGCGCCCGCGCTTTGTCGATGATCTGCATCTCACTCATCGCGCGCTCCGGGTCGCCAAGCGTGTCTATCATTTCGACCGCCTGTCTGTTGCAAGTGACGCGCGCGCCATAGTGTAAAGGGTAACGCGCACTGATGTCCTTGCATTCGCGCACAGTCACCTGCGCTCTTGCTTTGGCCAGCTCACGGATCGCAGCCGGCTCGAAATCAGCAAGCGTCGGCGCACCGCTGGTCGCAACAATCGCAACCGCATGTTGAAGTGAAAACTTTGCCTGCTGCGGTGTCTTGGGGTCGGGGTTGTCGCAAAAAGCTATCGCATCGGCGTAGGTCTCAACTACTATCTCGCCGTCGAGTTTGCCCAGCAGGGCCTGCAATTCAAGCGCTGCGTCAATGGCTGGATGCGCATGACGACACGCACCCCATGGTTTGAAACTGACATCCCAGATACGCCAGCGGTTCGGGAATTCCATCGGCTTTGGGCTTTTGCAAGTGGCAGCGTAAAGTCCCTGTGGTCCTTCGAGAATGAAACGCGGTCCGGTAACGCCATATTCGGCATATTCGGCTGCCGAACGCCCCGTCCCCCACGAATGGGCGACATGCCATTGTTTCGTCGTCACGTCTTCGTGCCGCATCTGCCACAGACCGCCAGCGACAGATCCCGCCAGACCGAGCGATGCGACCATTTGCTTGTGCGATTGATCGAATCCGCGCGCGAAAGTCGCGGCAGCACCGAAAACGCCAGCTGTCGCGGTGGGATGGTAATGCGCGTAATGATGTGCATCCAGAGTTGCGCCAACGGCGATCATCGCTTCATAACCAACAACCGCGGCCTTTAGCACCGCGTCCATATCTCCAATGTCTTCGGATAACGCGCTTGGCCAGACTACGGGGCCTGGATGCAAAACCGCCGACCGGTGCACGTCGTCCATCTCGAGCACATTGCCCAGAAACATCGCCTGGATCAGACGAGAACTTTGCATTGGATTTAGCGTCGCGGCAATCTTGCTGTCCCGCGCGCCTACCACACATCCCAGCCAGTCGAGCAGATGCAGCCGCGCCCTTTCCCTTGTCGCGTCGTCCACCTTGCGCATCAAATGCTTGGCGAGTTGTTCGGTTAGGCTTAAAGACTTGCTCACGCCGCACCTGTCGCGGAACGGGGAGAGAATATTTGGCCGCCAAGCCGCGCTACAAAGAATTGGCCGACGAACTGCGAGAGGAAATCCTCAGCGGGACCTATAAAGCCGATGCCTTTCCGACCGAAAGCGAACTGTGCAAGCGATATGCCGTTTCGCGCTTTACCGTGCGGGAGGCGCTGCGTTCGTTGCAAACCGAAGGCCTGATTTCTCGCAGACGCGGATCGGGTACGAGCATTCAGCCAGCCGCTGCGCGCGGCGGCGCGCTGCATCAGCCATTGTCCAACGTCGCCGAAATTCTTCAATATGCCCGCAACACGCGCGCAGTTTTCGATCCATTGGGAGAAGGCCCGTTGCCGCGCAATATCGCCGAACAGCTTGGCCTTCTCGCGGGCGGAAGATGGAGCCGGTTTCAGGGCCTGCGCACGCGCGCTGACTCGACCGAACCGCTTGCGCACACCGTTGCTTATGTCCACGAAAGCCTGCGCGATATTGCGACAAAAATCAGCCCCGGCGAAGATACCATTTTCAAGCAGATCGAACGGCTTGCGAAGATCAATTTCATCAAGGTCACGCAAGATATTCAGGCGATCGCAGCCAGTGCGGACGTTGCCAAGGCGCTTGGGATCCCCAAACGCGCGCCGACGCTGCGCATCCTGCGATGCTATCATGACGCGACCGACCGCATTCTCGAAATCTCGGCAAGCCACCATCCCGGCGACCGGTTTGCCTATTCGATGCACATCGATATCGAAGGATAGGCTTTCAGCCATCGGCGTTAAGTTCCGGCGCATCGGTGGGTAACCAGCTCTCGCCCGCAAAGCGGATGGCGGGCGCGATCTGGTGCCCGCCATCATGCTCGATGAACAATTCACGCGCGGCGATGTGCGGTTGGTCAAACGCTTCGCGGAAATCGAGAACCGGCGAAAAAGCGACATCTTTGTCAGCAAACCAACTCACCCAGTCATCGCGTGTTTTGGTCAGGAATGTCGCGCTTAGAAATCGGATGAGTTCGCCCTGCTCACCGGCGGGCAGTTCGGCATTCGCGATAAGGTCGGGCCGTTCCAGCGCCGTCATCAGATTAGCGACGAATTTCAGTTCGCGCCCGCCAAGCACGATATGCTTGCCGTCGGCGGTTCGATAAACCTGATAAAAAGCCGCGCCGCCGAGCGAACGCTGCTCGCGCGATTGCGGTGCTCGGCCACCTGATATGGCAGACCCGGCAATATGCGCACACCATGGGAGTAAGCTGTCGAACATCGCGCAATCGATATAGTCGCCTTTGCCACTCCGTTCTCGCCCGATGAGCGCCATCAACACAGCGGACAATCCGGTAAGGCCAGCTGCCATATCCGCGGACGGAGTGCCAGGGACCACCGGCGTGCCATCTGCCCCGTCATTAACAGACAGAAACCCTGCCATCGCCTGGACTGCCATGTCATGAGCCGGATGATGTGCCATTGCACCCGTCTGGCCAAAGGCAGAGATCGAGCAGTAAACGATACGGGGATTGCGCGCGGAAACTGTGGCATAGTCAAAGCCGAGACGGTGCATCACGCCAGGCCGAAAACCTTCAACGAATACATCGGCTTGTTCGATTAATTCCCAAAGCCGAGCTTTGGCGACATCGCTTTTCAGATCCAGCAATACGCTCTTTTTACCTCGATTGAGGTTGCGGAACCATACCGATTGGCCAGCTTCAAACGGCGCTTGCTCCCGCGCAGGATCGCCGGTCGCGGTCTCTATCTTGATAACCTCCGCGCCCTGATCCGCCATCATCATCGTTAGCATCGGGCCGGGAAGGAAGACTGAGAGGTCAATTACCTTAATGCCGGAAAGCTTGCCCACCGTTCAAATTACGCCATTGGCCCGCATCTTGGCGATGGCTCTGGCATCATATCCAATTTCGCCCAAGATCGCGTCGCTATCCTGGCCGAGCAACGGTCCTGCCTTGTTCGGCAACCTTTGGCCATTTAGCTTAATGGGGCTGGACAGCACGTGCATTTCGGGCATGTCTGGGTGCGCCACGATATCGCGCATGGCAATTGTTTCAAGCCAGGGATTATCGAGGGCCTGATCCAGCGCGTAGACTGGCGCAATCGGCATATGTCCCTCAAGCAACGCCTGCCAATGGCGAACGGGGTGCTCCGAAAATATCGCGTTCAATTCGTCAGATAACGCCGCGCGGTTTTCCAGTCTGGATTGCGGCGTCGTAAAGCGGTCATCCTCGCCAAGTTCAAGATGGCCAATACGGTCGATAAGGATCGACCAGAATTTCGGCAGTTGCGCCATTATGAACATCCAGCCATCAGCGGCACGAAACATCTGGCTCGGCGTTGCCGAAGGATGCGCGCTATGGGGAGCGCGCGTGGTTACATCACCATTGTTCATGTACCAAATTGCTGGATAGCTGAGTTGATGCAGCGCAGCCGAAAGCAGGTCGACATCGACATCGCAGCCTTCGCCGGTACGTCGTGCGTCAAGCAAAGCAGCGAGGAGACCAACGACCATTTGCGTGCCAGTCATGAAATCCACCATCGAAAGGCCGAAACGGGCGGGCGGGCCGTCCGGTTCACCGGTAAGCCAGCAAAACCCGGCTTCGGCCTGCATCAGATAATCATATCCAGGCCACTTTGAACGAACGTTATCGCGACCATATGCTGAAATATGCGCACAGATGATCGCGGGGTTTACAGCCTTAAGAGCGTCATATGTAAGTCCTACTTTAGCGGGAACATCGCCGCGCAGATTATTGGCAACGACATGCGCATCCGCAACCAGCCGGTGCAATACCTCCTGCCCCTCATCGGTGCCGAGATCGAGCGTCAGGGAACGCTTGTTAAGATTGAAGCTCTGGAAATACAGACTCTCACCTTCGCGCAGCCAGTGCGGGCCGACATTGCGCGCGGTGTCGCCACCTTTTGGCGGCTCGATTTTGATAACGTCAGCGCCCAGCTGAGCCAAGAACATGGTGCCATACGGTCCTGCACCATATTGTTCCGCGCTAATTACGCGAAATCCTTTGAGTGGAAGGCGCTGGCTCACGCAGGATTGGCCTTGATCCATTGCTTGGAAATAATGATCCGCTGCATCTCGTTGGTGCCTTCGCCAATGCACATCAGCATAGAATCGCGATACAGCCGTTCGATGTCATATTCCTTGGAATAGCTGTACCCGCCGAAAACGCGCATGGCGTCCTGACTGTTGGCCACGGCTGCCTCGGAAGCATAAAATTTGGCCATGCCTGCCTCCATGTCGCAGCGATCGCCACGATCATAGGCTTCGGCAGCATCAAAGGTGAGCAGCCGCGCTGCGCGGGCGCGCGTAACCATTTCGCCGATTTTTAGCTGGATCGCCTGATGCTCGCTGATCGGCTTGCCCATGGTTTCGCGCAGTTGCGCATAATCGCCAGCAAGGCGCAACGCGCCTTCGGCCAGACCAACCCCGCGGGCGGCGACATTGATGCGCCCGAGTTCAAGCCCGCCAGTGGCCTGGAAAAAGCCTTGGCCCTCAATCCCGCCGATCAAATTGTCCGCAGGAATGCGGTAATTTTCAAAGATTAGCTCGGCGCTATCGATACAATTATAGCCAAGTTTTTTGAACTTCTTGCCGGTGGTAAAGCCCTCTTGCTTTGGCGCGATAAACAGACTCATTCCCTTGTACCGCGGGTCTGCTTTGGGGTCGGTTTTCACCAGAAGCGCAAAACAGCTGCCCTTGATGCCGTTGGAAATCCAGGTTTTCGTTCCATTGATCACATAATCGTCACCATCGCGCTCGGCTACCATGCGGATCGCCTGCAGGTCGGTTCCTGCATTAGGTTCGGTCAAAGCCAGCCCGCCGCGGATTTCGCCGCTGGCAAATTTCGGCAACCATTTCGCCTTTTGCGCTGGCGTACCGAAGCGTTCCACTGCGCACGCCATGATCAGGTGCGAGTTGAAAATACCGGTAACCGCCATCCAGTAAGATGAGATCAGCGCGACGATCTTGGCATAGGTTACCGCCGATAACCCCAGTCCGCCATATTCCTGACCGATGGTCGCACCAAACAAGCCCATCTCGACCATCTGGTTGACAATCTCTTCTGGCCAGACATCGTCATGGTCATATTTTTGAACGACGGGGCGCACTTCCTTGTCGACCCATTTCTGAATTGCATCGAGAAGGGCCGCTTCCTCATCGGCGTCCATCTGCGGACGAAAAGTGCTTGGTGCTGTGGCCATTTATATTCTCCTCAATCGTCGGCCGGGCCGCAGCCGCGCTTCCAGACAAGGACCGTGCGCTTGTAATGACTTACCACCACGCCGTCCTGATTCTTGCCTACCGTCTTGAACGTGACGATACCCTGGTCGGGTCTGCTTTTACTCTCGCGATTTTCCAGCACTTCACTCTCGGCATAGAGCGTGTCACCAACGAACAGCGGGTGAGTCATCCGCACTTCGTCCCAGCCAAGATTGGCAATTGCCTTGCCGCTCGTGTCGGAAACGCTCATCCCCGTCATCAATGCGATCGTCAGCGGGCTGACCACCAACGGCTTGCCGAATTCGGTTTTCTTGGAGAATTCATAATCAAAATGCGCTGGGTGAGTGTTCATCGTGAGCAGGGTGAACCAAACATTATCCGCGTCGGTAATCGTCCGCCCGGGTCGGTGCTCGTAGATATGGCCCACCTCGAAATCCTCGAAGTAGCGCCCCTGCACTTCGCGGAAGCGCCCGGGGGCGACTTCAATGACGCTGTCACGCATTATGTGTTTCTCCCAAAGACAGTAATTGTCGGTAGCGGCGAATAAGCGGTGCTTCGAGCATTTTGCCCCGAAACCGGATAGCAGCCCCTCCGCCCGCGTCAAATGCAGCGATGGCGTCGCGTGCCTCTGCCAACTCGGCAGGGCTTGGACGCATCGAGGAACATATAGTTTCTATCTGGCGCGGATGAATTGCCGCCTTGGCGTGAAAGCCCAACATTTTAGCTCTCGCGCATTCTTCCACCAGCCCTGCGTCATTTTCGATGTCGATAAAAGGTACATCAATGGCGCAGATTTTGGCAGACGCTGACGCCATGACAATTTCGCTGCGTGCATGAAGCAGCGGCTCCCAGGCCAATTCGACGCCAAGCTCGCCGGCAAAGTCGCCCCCTCCGAACATCAACCCGGCAACGCCAGGCGATTGCGCAATACTGTCTGCGGCGCGAAGTCCGCGAACAGATTCGACCAGCGGTATGATTCCCGTTTCATCCCCGATGACCTCACGTATGATTTCGATTTCGGTCGCACATTCAACCATCGGAACAAACAGAAAGGCGGGCTTTGGGGAACGTGCTACTGCGAGCACGTCCGAAAGCCCCGCTGCGGTCCGCATACCGTTAATCCGCAATGCTAAGCGACCCTCTTTATGGGCGGCGATGGCCTGCAGGGCGGTATCACGCGCCTGCTGCTTTTCATCGTCCGGCACCGAATCTTCAAGATCGATGCACACCAGATCGGCGCGGCTTGCCAATGCCTTGGCGTAGCGTTCGGGCCGGTTGCCGGGCACGAAAAGGAAATTGGTAAAAGCGTGCATGGCCGCCTGATATGCTCCCGCAGAATGTTTGGCTACACAATTTGTCCGGACAACTTTTTAGTCAAGCAAAAAATGTTAGCTGGGCTTCACCACACCCAGCCACGCTGTCACCAGAAGCAACAGATACACGCACCACACCCAAACACGCGTACGGTTCATGACCCGTAGTAATGGCAATTCAGTTTCGTCGGTTGAACCTTCGGCAAGGAGCTTTCCGAGCAAACCGCCTACAGGCTTGAAACTGACGTCGATCATGATTGCTGCAACGAAGATCAGACCGAACAATAGTGCTTTCCAAGCAAGCCAGTCCACCGCGATTGGATGGCCAGTCAGCACCGACTCCAGCCCGAGCCACAAATAAGCTGCCGCCAGCGCGTACCGCAAATATCCCTCCCACTTGCGCCGCTGCGCTGCGCGCGGCGTCATGTCATGGGCATGGGCATCGAACACCAACCAAAGCCAGAATGCCGCAATCCCCCAACCAGCGATGACAATTGCCAACGGCAAATCCCACCAACCGCCCATATAGGATACCGTCAGCGACAAAGGCACCATGAGGGCCCAGGCTGCGCGTGGGGTCAGGTCGACGATCACCAGCAGCTTCAACAGCGCTATACGTTGGTCGAGGGTGTAGAGGCTGCGCTTACGGAAGTGCTGGCCCAAAAGGAATACACCGACATCCGCGCCAAGCCACAGCACGAACAACAGCAAATGCACATAGACGAGAGTGGGATAAATCAGGTCTGCAAGCTGCATTGCATTATGTCTCCATCAAAGCCGCTTGACAGCGCTGCAATAAAAATGAAAGTTGTCCGGACAAATCATAAAAGTGGGATGAGAGCAAGAACTATCGCTGAAGCGCAAAACGAGCCGCAGCGATTATAATTTGGGAGAATTCTAATGATTCGGAAATTGCTTTTAGCGACCAGCGCTATGTCGAGTTTTGTCATCATGCCTGCCGCCGCAGCGCAGGATGGTGAGGCGACTGCCGAACAAGGCGGTATTGCGGAAATTGTCGTCACCGCGCAGCGGCGGGATGAAAATGTGCAGGATGTTCCCATTGCGATATCGGCTTTCTCCGCCGAACAAATGGAAGCGCAGGGTATCACAAACACTTTGCAGATCGGGCAATATGTTCCCAACCTGGTCGCCCAAAATAATACCGGTATCGGTTCTGCAAATGCGTATTTCCTGCGCGGGCTGGGTTCGACTGAAACCATTGCGACCTTCGACCCGCCCGTCGGCACCTATGTGGATGACATTTATCTTTCGCGGCAAAATGCGAATAACCTATCGCTTTTCGATGTGGAGAGAGTCGAGGTTCTTAGAGGACCGCAGGGCACGTTATTTGGACGCAACACCACCGGCGGTGCAATCAACGTTATCATGGCCAAGCCCGGCAATACAATCAGCGGCTTTGGCGAGATCGGCTATGGTCGCTTCCACAAAACCATCGCGCGCGGCTCGATCGACCTGCCGCTCGCCGACAGCTTTGCAATCAAGCTTAGCGGTTATTGGCAGAACGATCGCGGCTATGCGAAAAACGTCACCACCGGCGAGCGACTAAATGACGACGACGGTTGGGGTGTACGCTTGGGTGTGCGAGGCGAGCTTGCGCCTTGGGCTCGCTGGAATGCCGGATATATGCACATCGTCTCCAAAGGCGACAATATCCTGAATTTTGAATGCAACCCGGCCGATCCTTCGGATTGCAAGGGCCGATTCATCAGTACCGGTCTAAGTGAAAATGGCGGCCCCCCCTCGCCTTATGCGCCTGTCGTCATAGCGGGCAGGAAAGCGAATTATGGGCTGGGGCAGGAAGCCGTCAGCGACATCATCACCTCCAATCTGCAGTTCGATATCGGCGAGAATACAACGCTTAGCTTGATTACCGGCTATGTCGGCCTGACTCAGCAATTCGCTTACGACTTCTTTGACGGCCGGGGCGGTCCTAGCATATCCGCGCCATTTCCTGCAGTACGCGGCTATGCACGCGGCGGCTTTACTATAGTCAACGATGGTAAACACAGCCAGTTCACTCAGGAAATCAAGCTGAACGGTACGCTTGGCAACGGCCTCATCGATTATGTCGGTGGACTCTATTATATCGACGAGCGCAACAAGACCGATTTGGCGGACCTCTTTACGCTATCACCTGCCACAACATTGCTGCTCGGTGACCGCATTTTACGTAACACCACAAGCGCTTATGCAGGATATCTGCAGGCCGATCTCAACCTGTCGGATCAGTTCAAGCTGACCGCGGGGATCCGCTATACCGACGAAAAAAAGGTGCTGCGCTTCAACGACAATCGTGCCTCCTGCAACGATGGCACGCTTGAGCTGACATGTTTGGACAATGCAAACCTGTTTGTTCCTGCCAACGGCACGACAGTTTTGACAACGCAGCCGATTCCGACGCAGCAGCGCGTGAAAGTCTGGACACCGCGCTTTGCTGCGAACTTTAAACCCAATGACGATTTATTGTTTTTTGCCAGCGCCACGCGTGGATTCAAATCGGGCGGCTGGAACGCCCGCGCGACAGCCCCGTCACAGGCTTTACCGTTCGGTCCGGAAAAAGTGTGGAGCTATGAAGCCGGGATCAAGTCTGACCTTTTTGACCGCCGTGTGCGCGCGAACCTCACCGTGTTCCAGCTCGACGTTTCGGATCTTCAAATACTCGCCGGGCTGCTAAATCCCACAACTGGCGCGCTGACTTTCCTTAGCCGCAATTTTGCCGATTATCGCAATCGCGGTGTCGAGGCCGAGCTTCAGTTCGTGCCAGTCGACGGGCTTAATATTTACACCAATTTCGGCTATCAGAACGACAAATATCTGGTGCCAGGCAATGCTCCGGCAACGGATGTTTACGGCATCCAGTCAGTCGCTGCCCAGCTTGCTTCCTGCCGCGGTGCATTGGCCGCAGGCAAGGTTCCCGGTGGTCCGAACACGCCAGCAACGCAACCCTCGATCACTGCCTGCGCCGCAGGCATTGTGACGGCGGAAGGAACAATCGCAACGCCGGTGCGGACCCCCAAATGGTCGATCTCAATGGGCGCGAGTTACGAAGCCCAACTGGGAGGTGGTTATACGCTCGTTCCATCGGTAAATGGCGCGTTCCATTCGCGGCAGGAAGTCGCGATTGCCAATCTCAGCATCTACAACGCGCCGGTTTCCGGAGTGAACCAGCCTGTCACTGGCCCCTTCCCTGCAAACCCGTTCGGCAATGGCGCTTTCGTCGCTGGATCGCAAAGCGATCCGGTCTGGTTGTTCAATGCTGGATTGGCGCTTAACGGGCCGAACAAGGCCTGGACCTTGTCGGTTGATTGCACAAATTGCCTCAACGAAAGCTATGTGCAATCGGCCTTGTCCAATTATTCCTATCTGAACCGGCCTATGGAGTGGACGGTTCGTGCCAAATATCGTTTTTAAGCGAATTAGCAGGAGGCAATTGCTGCCATGAAGAAGACCATGCTTTTCACCGCCATACTGGCAATGGTAGCAACTGCAGCGTCCGCGCAATCCAAGGGCGAACGAATGCTTAATCCCGATAAGCCCGAAGACGCGCTTGAAATCGCCAAGCGTGTCCAATGCGGCGAGGCGGATGGCAAGCCTGCGGTCTATCATTGGGCGGGTAAAGTATATTCGCGCGTTCAGGGCGAACCTGACCGGCATTTGTTCAATGGCGAAGGCATGAATATCCGCCAGTGCGTCAGTGTCGACGATCCCAAGCGTGGCAAAGGCTGGCGCTTAGTCAGCCGTGAAATAATGCTCTACCTCGATCCAAAGACGAACGAAGTTGTTCGCCAGTGGGAAAATCCATGGACGAAGGAAGTGGTCGAGGTGTTCCACATTGCCAATGATCCCGTAAATCAGCGTCCCCAGTTCCCGATCGGCACCGACGGCACACCTTATAAGGCAAGCTTCCGCCGCGAAGGGCGCTGGATTTTCCAGCCGTTCGAAGCGCCGTTGTTTTACCACAATGTTTTGCAGGGCGAGTATCAGGATTATGTCGGCGGCAAATATCACGCAATGGAGATTTTCGACTTCGCTTATGAAGCCGAAGAGATGCTCAATACCAAGAACGCAACTGCCTATCCAATCGTATCTTGGGTCCGCATTTCCGACTGGATGCCATGGATGAAGATGCGCGGACGCCAAGGGCAGATGGTTTTCAACGCCATGGGTAACAAGCTGAAGGGCTATGACGAACTGCCAAAGGTGTTGAAAGACGAAATCGCGCTGAACTATCCTGCTTACACTGCGGCACCACCGGGCGATGATGTGCGTCCTAATGCAACCACCTGGACTGAATTCAAAAAGCATGTCGACAGCGAGCGCGCCGCAGAGCCGAAGAAATAGTGCGCTTGCGTGATTCGGCTGGCAGAGGCAGACTATTATTATGACTGAAGTTGCAAGCACGCAGGCTGTCTCCTCCACGCCTGCCCGGTCCGGCGAATTCACCCTTGGCTGGAAGGTGCTTCTGGCCGGGTTTCTTGGCACGATGTGTGGTGCATCACCATTGCCGTTCAATGTGCTCGGGTTCCTGTTCAAACCGCTCGAAGCCGAATTTGGCTGGAATGTGCAGCAGGTCAGTATCGGGATCACGATATTCGGCATTACCGCATCGCTGCTCGCGCCCGTATTCGGTTGGCTGGCGGATCGTCATGGTGTGCGCAGGGTCGCAATCTGGTCCTTGGTCGGCTTCGTTATCACTTTTTCGTCGCTGTATTTCACGCCGCCGACCCTCGCGGGTTTCTATTTTCTGTGGTTGCTAGTGGGGATGATTGGCATCGGATCGACGCCCGTGACCTGGAGCCGGGGACTGAGCCTTTGGTTTGTCAAACAGCGCGGGCTCGCCTTGGGTATCATGCTCGTGGGTACGAGCGCGGCCGCCTTCATCGTGCCGCAGCTTGCAGTGTGGAGCAGCGACAATTTCGGGTGGCGGGCGATTTTTCCAATTGTCGCGCTCCTACCCTTGCTGATCGCACTCCCTGCAACATTGGCATTTTTTCGCGAACCCCGTGCTGAAGAACGGCCCGCAACGCTTTCCACAGCAACGGGCGAGCTGGCCGGGATGACCTTCAAACAGGCTGTTCGAACCCGCCAGTTCTGGATATTATGGTTTTCCATTTTTCTCATCGCCAGCGCATATGGCGGCGCGCACATTCACATGCCGGCGATCGTCGGCGATCACGGTATCGACCGGTCCGCCGCAGCGGGCATCATGGGTATCGTCGGCATCGGCCTGCTTTGCGGCCGTATCGGTGTCGGCTTCCTGCTTGACCGGGTCTGGGGCCCGGCTGTTGCGTTCCCCGTGCTGTGCCTGCCCGCCCTTGCCTGCTATCTGCTGCTTGGCACAAGCAGCGAAATGATGATGATTTCGGTCGCGGCCTTTTTCCTCGGTTTTGCTGCAGGTGCGGAGAGCGACCTCATCGCCTTTCTCGCTGCGCGCTACTTCGGGATGGCGCATTTCGGCCGGATTTACGGCATGTTGTATATGCCCTTTGGTCTGATGTCCGCGATCTCCCCTGTTATCTATGGCACGGTTCGAGTGAAGACCGGAAGCTATGACGGAATGTTGATGGCCGCAGCTGCGATGTTCGTGATTGGCGGTGCGTTATTGTTGCTACTCGGGCGTTATCCCGACCAGCAAAAGGCCGAGTAAAATGGCGAGCCAGCCGCATCTTCCCAATGATCCGATGTTGGCAATTGCTGCGGCGGTATCTGCCGAAGCGCTTATTGTCGACCCAAAGGATTGCGCTCTTTACGCACAAGACGTGTTTACAAAGGGCCCAGCGCCGATTGCGGTATTCCGCCCTGGAAGTTCCGCTGAACTGGCCGTTGGCGTGGCCGCAGCAACAGCGCAGGGTATCGCCATCATTCCCAGAGGTGGCGGAATGAGCTACACCAGCGGTTATATCGCGCCGGAGGCTGGGGCGCTGATCGTCGACATGGGGCGAATGCAGCGCATAATCGAAATCAACCAAACCGATATGACGGCGACCGTCGAGGCAGGCTGCACATGGCATGCGTTATACGAAGCGCTGCATCCTATGGGATTGCGCACGCCGCTTTGGGGAACGCTTTCGGGGCTTTACGCCAGCGTCGGCGGCGGAATGAGCCAGAACGGGCTGTTCTGGGGCGCTCGCGACGGCACCATAGCGTCAAATATTATCTGCGCAGAAATCGTCCTCCCCGATGGTAGCATGATTCGGACAGGTAGCGACTTCATCCGGCCCTTTGGGCCCGATCTTACCGGCTTGTTTGGCGCGGACGCAGGGGCATTCGGAATCAAGGCAACCATCACCCTGCCGCTCATCCACGATGGCCCGGCTTTCGCTTTTGGCTCCTTCGCCTTTGGCGAACCTGCGCAATATTGCGCTGCGATGAGCGAAATCGGACGCCGTAGGCTGGCCAGCGAAGCCTTTGGCTTCGACCCATTTTTGCAGGCCCAGCGGATGAAGCGGGACAGCCTGGCCAGCGACGCCAAATCCTTAATCAATATGGCGAAGTCACAGGGCGGATTCTGGAAAGGACTGAAAGAAGGTGCCAAGGTCGTCGCCGCTGGCCGATCTTTCCTTAATGATGTCAATTTTTCCATCCATCTGATTTGCGAGGGGCGTCATCAGTGTGCGGTCGATGCCGACATGGCAGAGGTTGAAGCAATCGTTACCGCAAATGGTGGGCGCATCGTCGAGAATACCATCCCCAAAATCCTGCGCGCCAACCCCTTCCCGCCACCAAACTCTATGGCGGGTCCGGATGGTGAGCGATGGGCGCCGATCCATGGGATCGTGCGGCACTCCAAAGCGCTTGAAACGATTGACGCCCTAACCTCATTGTTCGAGGCGAATAGCGCGGAAATGGAACGGCTTGGCGTCGGCTGTGGCTATATGTTTTTGCTTGTTGGTGCGACCGGCTTTCTCATCGAGCCGTGCTTCTACTGGCCCGATGAGCAATGGGAAATTCACGAACACTTCATTGAACCGGCACATTTCTCCAAGCTGAAAGGATTTCCCGCCAATCCGGAGGCGCGGGCGCTGGTTGAAAAGCTTCGTAACGAAGTCATCAATGTTTTTGGCCTGATGGATGGCATCCATTTCCAGATTGGCCGCACCTACCCACTCGCATCACGCAGCGATCCGCTTGCATGGCGGATAATGGAAGCAGTGAAAGCCGAAGTCGATCCAAAAGGCTTGATGAATCCCGGCGCGTTGGGACTATAGGAGCATGACCGATGCTGCTCGATCGAAGACAAGCACTTGCTGCGGCCATAGCAACCGCATTGCCATTCGGGCTGGAGGCAAAAAAAGTGGCTGACGTGACAACCTATGCTGCCGTCGCCATGCAACTGGCTGCGCGTTCGGTGGAACGCGCCAAATCGCCCGAAGAAGCGCGTATGCAAATAATCGCGCATATCGGCGATCTTGAAGCGCAGATACGGTCGGCAAGCATCTTCATTACTCAATATGGCGGCGCGCCGGTCAAGCTGGCGGTGCTGCCCGAATATCTGTTTACCAGCTACCCAGGCCGGATTTCGATTCCCGATTTCGCGAAGCTCGCTGCGTTCGCGCCAGATGGGGCCGAGTATCAGGCACTGGGGGAATTGGCGCAAAAGCTGGGGATGTTCATCGCTGGCAATGCCTATGAAACGGACCCGAACTTTCCCGACCTCTATTTTCAGGCCAGCTTTATCGTTGCGCCAAATGGCAATGTGGTCCTGCGCTATCGCCGCCTGAATTCGATGTTTGCACCGACGCCTCATGATGTCTGGTCGAAATATCTTGATATCTACGGTCTCGAAGGCGTTTTCCCGGTCGCAAGGACCGAGATCGGCAATCTTGCGGCCATAGCTTCGGAGGAAATTCTCTACCCTGAAATTGCCCGCGCACATGCGCTGCGCGGTGCGGAAATATTTGTGCATTCATCGTCCGAAATCGGTTCGCCAAATGCAACACCAAAAATGATCGCAAAACGCGCCAGAGCGTTCGAGAATTTGACCTATGTCATATCGGCGAACACGGCAGGCATATTAAACACGGCCCTGCCGGTCGCGTCGGCCGACGGCAATTCGATGATTGTCGACTGGAAGGGTAATGTGATTGCGGAATCGAACAGTGGGGAGACCTTTACTGCGTTCGCAGACATCGATCTGTCGGCGTTGCGGGCGGCGCGGCGCAAACCGGGCATGACCAACACGCTGTCGCGCCAGCGCAACGCGCTATTTGCGGTCGCGTATGCCGCCGATACGCATCA
>CALRMO020000018.1:0-26167 GCA_943369235.1 Sphingomonas paucimobilis | reverse complement strand
GAACAGGAAAATTTCGACGAAGGCCCGATCCCACCGTCCGGCCATCAGATCCGCCGCGCAAATCGAGTCCGAGGTAAGCGCGCCGTTCACATCGAGCCCATCATTGTCAAAGCCGAGGCTCTCGACAATCGTGGTGGGCTTCATTCCCGGACTGGCGCGCAAAAGCAGGCCCTGATGCACGACATCCTTGTCGTGCGAGGTAAAACCAAGCGTTACTCCATCGGCGCGCTCCAATCGCCAGCCATAAGCTGCCGTTGTCAACGGCCCTGCAAGCCACGGATCGCTCATGACACTTCCTTGATCTCGACCAGAGGCACGCTCGCGACGTCGCCAGCCCCAAAGGTTGCTCGGCTGATGGCGAGCCGGTCGTCGGCAAACCGCACCGGAACATCGAAGCAAAATCCGGCGGTCACGGCGGTTCCTGCTGCAGGTGCACTGGCGAACTCGACAACGCCGTTCTCGGTCAATACCCAGCCCGCCGCCAAATGCCGTTGATAGCGACCATCACGGTTTCGTCCTTCGGTCGCGTAATCCGCCTTAGCTGATCGTCCTCACCATAATGTTTGACCAGGGGGAAGCTTGTCCGCAGCCCGTCACCGATGCCCAGCAGTTGATCGTCCATTGCTGGCGACAGGATCATTGCATTGGAAGTGAAATCGAATGGATCGGTGAACCGAAACCCGACGGCCGGCCCCCGCCGCGCGCGAAAGAAATCGATGAGAGTGCCAAGCTCTGGCTCGGAACGAACCCCGGGCCCGACATCATACCGCAGCCGGGCGTCCGCCCAACTGCTGTTCGCCGTTCGTGGCCGGACAGGGTCGTGACGACATTGGTTGAAAATTCCGCGATTACTTCAGCTTCGCGGCCAATCTCGATGGGAAAGGTAACATCTGCAAAAGCCTGCATGTCATGATCCTCGTTTCGGATTTCAAAATGGGTGAAGCCGTCGCGGGCAACCTGCGGCAATGCCCAGACATAAGTGTGCGCGACACCGCGCCGCTGGCTTTCGGCAGCGGCAAACTCGATTTCGCGCCACTGTGCCTTTTCTTCGGAGCGAAGCACGAAGCCCGAGAAATAATGTTGCTCGGCGACGGGATATCCGAGCCGCTGGTCCATCGCCGAAACTGCACGCCGCGTCGCGCCGTGATTGCCGCTTGTCACCCAGTCATAATCTTCCAGTTGCAAAACATCGAAAGCAGGCGAGGCCCAGCCTAGTGGCACATTGGCCCGCTTGGCTTCGGGCGCAAGCGGGTCGAGCACCGTCGGCAGATATCGGCCTCAACCGTCACACGCTCGGGCCGAAGCGCAAAAAGCTCGCACGGGCGTCCGTCCATTCCGGGCAATATCTCGACATAGGCATTGCCGTGGAGCAGCAGATGTGCCGCCACCGTTTCGATCAACGCCTGCCCACCCGAGGTCGCTTTCACCAGCATCAACGCGCTATCGTCGCTTGACGTTAGCACCGCCGACGCCATGCCCTCGGTCACCAGCCGTACCGCGCGTTGCGCAATCGCACTGTGCAGATAGCCCTCGCGCAGTTGCGCTTCATAATATCGCGGCCACTCGCCCAGCCCTTCCGCGCCAAAGGTGCGAATCCCTGTCAGCCGATCCTGCTGCACACGCGTTTTGGCCGGACGCGCCAAGGCCCGCCCGGCTGATTTCCAACCGAAGATTTTCATTTTTTTCCGTTATTGAGTGTTGCTATTTAGCCGTTCAGCCAGACAAGTCTGAGTTGCTTTCGATCGCTTCGGACGGCACTAGATTGACCTTTAGAGAGCCAAGGCGTATTTCGTCATCGCCAACAAATGCTCTCACCTTTAATCGAAAAGAATTGCTCACTGCTATTCCCTGAAGCTGGACCGGCAAAACCATCTGATGGAAGCGAACCGAACCATCTTCAATGTCTAAAACCTCTTCAAACAAGGTTTCTTCATTGGCGGGTATTTGAGTCTCCATCGAAAAAATCGGTTCCGCTTCATCTGATCGAAACACCGATATTTTCGGAGATATCGGCAAAGAGTTGGGTATAAACCGGAAGTCGATAAGCACACACAATTGAGCGAGAACGACGGGCGAATTACCCATGACATTTATCTGACTGTGGTAAGTACCAACCAACGTCATTTTACCTGTCACTTCGTGACGTATGTCATCACAAAAGGTTACAAAACCTCCTGGAAAAGTTGGATTAATTATCAAGAATCGAGCTCCTGAAATCGAACTTCAGCAGAGTGTGGTGGCACGTTAGGAGTGGAAATGGCTGCGGTGGAACTGCGCATATTTTCAATATAAACGGTACCGTCGGAACTGGCCTTGGTCTGAGGTAAATTGTTGGTACCAGAAAGTATTTTTGGCACGACAAGCTCAAACTCAATCTCCCGACCTAAAGCCCAAGCGAGCTCGGCAACGCGCCCCAACGTAATATCCTGTAGGCCGTTAAGTTCGCGACTAACAACTGAGCGATGAACCCCAATCGCATCCGCTACCCGCGATTGATTTATCCCGCTGATTTCGCTCTCTTCAACAAGTGCACGTTGCAGTGAGCGGCGAACACGTGAAATGAAGCGTCCGGCCGCTCGCCTGCTTGGGCTAATAGCAATCTGAAACGACGTCATTGGGATTATCTCCGGTTACGAATTTTGGTTCATCGAGATTAAGCTTATGACGCAAACGCACAGCTTGTTCACAATAGCTACGATACATGCTTCTTCTCTGGATGAGATTGAATTTGCTGTCACAGTCGGAAACCACAAAACAATCTCGCTGCGTAAACCACCCAAATAATCGGACATCCGCAGTTTTCAACTCCCACACACCGTCACCAAGATGAACGAGCGCCTTAAAGCGCCGACCAATTGGAAGAGCCTGACCAGAACAAAATTCATAGATGAGCGCGTCCACCTGCTCGGCAGGACTTTCTTCAATATTGCGGTCCGAATCAGTTTCAGGCAACACCTCCACAAGCCACTTATGAGCCCTCGGGAGTAGGTAAATGCGACGCAATTCCAACTCTCTAAGGCCCAAAACCGGATCGATCTTGATGATTTTTCCAGTTTGAGCGAGATTTAGTAGTGTTGCCATTTAAGTCAACAGTCCTTAACAAATGCTGAGCAATCAACATTTAGTATCGGGTTTGTTCTCGTTGTCAAACTACAAAACCCGCACCTGCGGCTCCTTCGCCGCCTTGCCGAGCATCAATTCGGTCATCGCCCACACCAGGGCATCGGCGCGGTCGGGGGAGCGTCCGGGGCCTTCATAACCGCCGCCCGCGATCAACCCGCAACACTGGTCCTCAAGCGCGGGGAAGGCACCCAGATGAAAGGCCCGACCGGCCTCGTATAATGCCGCTACCGGCTCGGCTCGCGCTGATTTGCCCCGGCTCGCGTGAACCCGCTTGATCGGCATCGCGAGGTCGGCGGCGCGAAGCGTGCTTTCGACCATGTTGCCGCCCTGATTGTCTTCGGCAACGACGCGGTCCGCGTTCCACGCCTCGACCGCACCCGCCACCGCGCGGGCCCATCCTTCGGGCGACGCGCCGACAACGCTATGGTCGCCAAGCACATAAGCCTTGCCGTCCGCGCCAAGTGCCACCGCAACAATGCCGCACGCATCGCCATGTTCGGATACCGGCGGATCAACGCCCACCACAATCCGTTTAAGCTCTGGCCCTGCAGTCACGCGCTGCCGCTCCAACAATTCGCGCGTCCACAACGCGCCGGCTATATCCTCGATCAACTCGCCATCGAGCTCCTGTCGGCCCCATCTCGTGCCCTCGTACAGCGTTCTCATCGTCGTCACGAAATCCTCCGGTAGATATTTGTTGCTACCCGTATGCCCACCCTGAATGATCACATTGGGTTGCTTCACCAGCCGCCGCAGCAAGGGTATCGGGCGCGGTGTCGTCGTTACCAACACGCGCGGCTTCTCACACAGACGCAGGCCGAGCATCAGATTATCCCATGCCGCATCGGCATTATCCCATTTCGCCAGCTCGTCGCACCAGGCATGATGATGCTGCGGTCCGCGCAACCGTTCGAAGTTCAGCGCAGAATAGGCATAAGCCACCGCGCCGGAGCCAAATTGCAGCTCGGCCTTGGTCGCATTCCATTCGGGCACCTCGTCGTCGCGCGCCACCGCAAGCAAGCCGCTCTCGCCCTCGATCATGATCCGCCGCACATCGTCGACGGTCGAACCGACCAACGCGATGCGCAAATTGCCGTCGTTGCGGGCAAGCTCGCTTACCCATTCGGCGCCAGCGCGGGTCTTGCCATAGCCGCGCCCCGCCATCAGCAGCCATATGCGCCAATCCTCGCCATCCGGACATTGACCCGTATGCGACCAGCGCGACCAGCATTCGCTGACCGCGCGGCCAATTGTCGGCGGCAGACGGTCGATAATCCATTTGCGCTGGTCGGGGTTGAACCCGACCAGCAATGTCAGCGCGTCGCCCAGCGTAACGACGTCGTCACGCCTCACCAGCTTCGATCCGCTTTTGCAGGATATCGAGCTTGGCAAGAATGGCATCGCGCGCCTCTTGCTCGGTCGCCCGCCGCGGGATCGGACCGCCGATCTTGGTGGTCATCTTCACCCGCCGATAATGGCCATCGAGTAGGCGCAGCGCGGTTTCGGTGCTCATCGTTTCAGGATCGGGTACATCCGTGACGCCTTTTTCGATCTGAAGCGACGCGATCGCCCGGCCGACCAGCAATGTTTCGAGTACCATATAGCCGGTCGTCAGCGCCTCCTGCCACGCCAGCGCAAAATCGGTATTGCAGCGTTGCAGGCGATAGAGCGTCGTGCGGGGGACTTCCGCCGCCAGCGTCGAGGCGGTGACATTGCAGGTCGCGGCAAGATGATCGAGAAACACCGACTGCCGCGCCGCGCTTAGCCGAAAGCTTTGCATTTTGCTTTTGATGATTCTCTTGCCCTGCCGGTGTACGGCCACACCGGGTTCGACCTCAACCGCTTTAGCCACAGATTCTTTTCCCACCGCTGGTTCCTTTCGCACAATAAAAAGGGCCGGAGAATGATCTCCAGCCCGATGACCCTTCGCAGTCGCCGCAAGGCAGCGTGTCGGCGAATCACTATTTTCGACTATGCCTAACTCTAACCAAAGAGCGTCGCACTGTCAACACAAAATAACCAGATAGGTGATTTTTATGAGAGGTGATGTACCGTGGCCTGAGGGTGATTGGCGGACATCGTAAGCAGATTACGCGACATTAATTGTCAGTTACCGCCCTTGGAGTGTGCTTTGCGCCATTGCGTCCAATCGACGGGTTTGGATGAAATAGTCCGGACGTCTTCGAGATCGATGGCCTCAAGGAACAGCACAATATTCTGGCAGTCCCACCGCGCCGACGGCACAATGAGCCCGTCAAAACCGAGAAAAGCTGCTGCCGCCGAAATTTCTTGCGTGCGGGTGTAAAGCAGTTCGCGGTAGCGACTGTCTTCCACGCCAAGCTGCTTGAGTTGAGCCATGTCGGCCAGCACCAGTGTCTGTTGCGCTTTCACCGTCAACTCATGCAGATTGTGTCGCATCCGTGACGGAAAAACAGATTGGCCCCGATTTAGATGAAAATGTATCTCGGCAATCGCTCCGTCCGGGACAGCGGCGCCGTATAACACGGACATTTCGGATGTGTTCCACCGCCCCGACCCGCGCGAACCATCAACCACATCACGACCTTCGCGCACAACACGCCACATCGTACCGTCATATATTTGCGCGTCGATTGCACCTATCAGATCGAGCAACCTGTCATCGAGCGCCTGGCGGCGATTCACTTAAAGATAAACTCCGCTATCCAGTCGCTCGATCACCTCAAGCACGTCTGCGGTCCGGCCATCGATTATCAGGTCGTAAGGCCGCGCATTTGCCAACTGCGGGTGCGGCGATTGCAACCATAGCCTGACTTCGTCGGGCTCATAGAAATCCGCCAACCGCGCGGCAACCCAGCGAAGCTGCGCCATGGCAGTCTGCTTGTCGATCGTCGGGTCTGCCTCGCCTTTGCTCCAGCGGGTGACCGTAGGTGGCGAGACGCCGAGCATATTGGCCAGGTCCCTGCCCTTAAGACCGCCGATGGCCTTAAGCTCTCCGACCAATCGGGAGACAGCGGTTTCGCGCTGAAGGGTAGCTACAGCCATGATGATATCTCCCGACTTCTGCGCATTTCAATGGTTACCCTAAGATCCATGAAGTCGACCTATTGCTGCCTGACTGCCAGCTCTTATTACCAATTAATTTCAGTAATATCAACTTATGAAATTAAAACGAAATATCAAGGGATAGAGAGTCCCCATCCATGCTGACCCAAGACGCAAACTCCGGATTAAACAAGCAACGCAAGGGGGGACTATCGCAGCTGGCTGTCCTCACTGCCGCGCCGGTTGATCTGGCTGTGCGAGACCGATTTGTCTCGCTCGGCCTGACACGCGACGCAGGTCCGCACGCCCGGCAATGCGGTGCGGCGTTTTTCGGGGATTGGCTCGCCGCATTCGTCGCAATATTCGGCGCTTTCCCCTGCGGGCATTCGCGCGCGGGCACCGGCGATGGCGTCTTTCACGCTATCATCGATCTGGTCCTGCACCGCGCCATCGCGGGTCCAGCCGCCGGCCATGATCAGTCCTTTTCGGCGTGCGGGCCGAGCGCCGACTGTATGACCAGTCCCCACAAGGCAATGTCGTTTTCATTGCTGAGCGCAGCGGGCGGATGACGAAGGGTTTTGAGGACGGCAACCGCGTCCTCCTGAAAATCTACCCAGTTTTGATCGACAAGCACCGATGCGTCGTCTTCACCTGCCGCGCCTGCTGCGTTACGCGAGAAATACTGTCCGGCAAGGACGCGGGAAATGCGTTCGATGGTGTCCATGTCAGCGCATCCCCCCTTCCGGAGCATCGCAGCCTTTGCCGGGGGGCGGTCCGGCGGGCGGGAAGTTCCCGCCGCCGCCAACAGGATCGTCGTCATAATCCTCAGGATTGCCCGATCCACCAGCATCCGCGCCGCTTCCGGTAACTTCGCCGCTGCCTTTTCCGGCGCGTTTCCCGCGATTATCGGCGGCGGTCTGGTCTTCGTCTGGCTTGATATTGGGTTTTTGCGGTTCGATCATAGTCCATGCTCCTACGCCTGCAATAACTGCAATGACGTGGAGCGGGTTCCTTGACGTGCCGCGTTTAGTCCGCAGCATGGTTCACGATCAGACGGGTTCGGCCGCTGCGGCAATCAGGACGGCCGAAACTTCCTCCATGCTGCCTGTGACCAGCAACGGTGCGCCGCCGACCATGCCGACTTGAGTTTGCCCGTTTTCAGCCGTGCGAAGCCAGGCGACATTCTCTGCAACGACCATGAAGTTGCCGCCGCGCGAGTGAAGTTGAATGAATTTCATGTCTGTGATTCCTGAACGCGTTTTGGATGGCGGGAAGCTACCCAAATAGCGGGCAGATGTGGCGTTTGTCTTAACGGCGACGCGTGGCCGCAAAGGAACATTATAGAACGCAGATGATTATTGGCGGCAACAGGAGAAGAAATCATGGCAGAAGAACGCATTACCGAAACGACCGACGCAATGGGCAACGTCGTCGAGCGCACGATTGAACGCGACACTGGCCCCACGCCGGTTACGGTCAATACTGCGCCTGCTGCGGGTGGTGGATCGGCCGGTTTGATCATGATTGTGCTCTTGTTCGCGCTGGCCGTCGGCGGCTATTTCTTCTTCGCCGGTAACAACAGCGAAACGCGTAAGGATGCTGCGGTTGCCGAGGCGGCCGACAATGTCGGCGCTGCCGCCGAAAAGGCTGGTGCCGCCGTCGAAAAAGCCGCCGACAAGCTCACGAATTGAGGTCTGCAGCTTAGGCTGCGGCAAACGGTCGCGTTCAGGTTCCGATCCCCCCTCCCCGGAACCTGGCGCGGCTTGACGCGTTTGCGTTGCATGTCCATTCCCCACAACGCGTTGATATTGGTCGTCGATGGCACCAATATGCTGTTCTTCCGCAACATCGGCCACGGCCAGCAAATCGAGCTTGAGACCGAGTCGCACAACCACCGCGAGGATCGCAAGGATCGCGAGATCAAGTCGGACGCGCCCGGCACGATGGGGCAGAGCGCTGGCCATGGCCGTCCGGCGATGCAGGAAACCGATTTCCATCAGCAGGACGAGGACCGCTATGCCGCCGACGCCGCCGACCAATTGCGGATGCGTGCGCTTGCGGGCGACTTTGACGCACTGGTCATCGTCGCGCCGCCCAAGACGCTCGGCGAACTGCGCAAGCATTTGCATCCCGAGGTCGAGAAACGCGTGGTCATGGAACTCGCCAAGGAGATGACGAACCGGCCCGTGCCCGACATCGCCGCGATGCTGATGGGGCGAAGCGCGTCTGCCGAGTGATATTGCGCCATTGCGGAAACGCGAAATCCCGTCATAACCGCCTCGCAGCATTTTGAGAGGGCGCTTTGGCGACGGCATTATTATTTCTCGGCATCTTCGCGCTTGGGTTCCTGCTGTATCTGACGCGCGCGGATGTACGGTTTCTCCATCGCCGGATCGAGGAGCTGGAAAGCCGGCTTGAGCCTCGTGCTGTCCCGCCGATCGTGGCAACGCCCAAGGTCGTTGCCAAGGCGAGGCGCGCTGCGGTCGTTAGCAGCACGCCGGTACAGCCTCCGCCTCCGCCGCCACCCGAACCCGAAGCCACACCGCCGCGCAAATCGCCGCTTGCCGACCTTAATTTCGAAAGCCTCGTCGGCGGAAAGCTGCCGATCTGGATTGGCGGCATCGCGCTGGTTTTCGCGGGCTTCTTTCTCGTTCGCTACACCATCGAGGCTGGCCTGTTCGGCCCCGGTGCACGGGCGATAACGGCGATGCTCTTCGCGCTTGTGATGATCGCGATCAGCGAGCTTGGCGGACGGCTGCCCAAAATCGGCGAAAGCTTCACCGCCGACCCGCGCCTTGGCCAAAGCCTCGCCGGCGCCGGTGTCGCCACCTTGTACGGCACCCTATACATGTCCGCCGAAATTTATGGCCTGATTGGCGTGGGCACAGCTTTTACGCTGGTGGTGGTCACCACGGCGATTGCCTTCGCACTAGCCCTCCGGCACGGCCCGCCAACGGCGCTGATGGGCCTGATCGGCGGGTTTGCGGCGCCCTGGGTCGCGGGCATGGGCGCAAGCAGTCTGCCGACATTGTTGCTCTATCTCGCTGTGTTCATCGCCGCTTTGTTCGGGCTGGCGATCTGGCGACGCTGGCTGTGGCTTCTCGTCCTTGCGTCCGGCGGGGGACTGGCGTGGAGCCTTGCGATGCTGGTGACCGCAAACGCCAGTCTGGCGCTGTTGGGCGGATTTATCGCCGTTACCGGTGGAGGCGCGCTGCTTGCAGCCGGACGCTTCCATGATAGTCATGGCCTCTGGGCATCGCTGGCCCGTTATGCGCCGATGGCCCTCGCTTTCGTCCAACTCGCGCTGCTTCTCCCCAAAGCCGGGTTTTCACCAATAGCATGGATGTTCTATTTCGTACTTTCCGCGCTCACCATCGCGTTGGCGTGGCGCGAGAAGACGCTGCTACCGCTCGTCGGCGGCGCGTTAGTGATCGCGATGGCACCGCTTGCCCTCGCCTGGAATGAGCAAGGCGCAAGCAGCAACACCATCGCAATAACTCTGGCTATCGCCGCGACTTTCGGCATTGCAGGCCATGTGCGGTCACGGACGTCCGATGTCGCCGCGCTAGCCTGGGCAGTCATCGGGCTTGCAGCTCCCGTCCTGTGCTGGTTCGTCGGTGCCTTTTCCCATGACATGCGAAACGACAATATCTGGTCCGCGCTCGCTGTGTTTGCGGCGCTCCCGGCCGCATGGACCGCTTGGGAATGGCACGTGCGGCAGCGCGAGGCGACTGTCCAGCCATGGGCGGCGGGCGCGACCGCTTTGATGCTGTGGATGGCGGCCCTGCTCGCCATCGATATCGACTGGATTGGGAGCTATTCGGCCATCGTCGCGCTCGGCCTTGCGGCATGGGCGAGAGTGACTGGCGGCAGATGGGAACAGCGACTTTTGTGGGTGCCCTTGGGTGCGGCGATGATGCTGATAAGCGCCTTTTCATGGCAATTCTTCAGCGCAATCGGCTTGTCGCTTTCGGGAGCGGGGGCCTATTTCGCCCAGCTCCCAAAAATCCCCGACGCGTTTCGCGCGACCTTGGTCCCCGCCTTGCTGGTTGCTGCGATAGGCTGGACGCCGCTGTTCGCCACCGGACGTCGAACACGCACGCTGGCGTTGATCGTTGGCGGCGCTGGCGTAACCGCATTTGCATGGCTGCTTGCCAAGCAGGTTGCGGCAATAGTCTCTCCATCCGACTTCATCCGCCTCGGCTTTGCCGAACGTGCAGGCATAACGCAGGCAATGTTCGCGCTCGGCTGGCTTGCCCTGACGGAATATCGCAAACGGCCGGAATGGCCATCGCTCCGGTCGGCGGGATGGACGCTGTCGGCGATAGCTTTGTTCCGCTTTATCTGGTTCGACTTGCTCATCCACAATCCTGTTATGGATCCGCAAGCCGTCGGTCCCGTCATCGTCGCCAATCTCCTGACCGGACATCTTGCCCTTGTCGCCCTATGGCTGTGGCTGGTGGTAAGCCATCTGCCGCAGCGGTTATTGGTTGCGGCGCGCGGGCTTTCCCTCGGCGCAGTCATTCTTGCCGTTATGGGAGCAGTACGACAGGCGGTGCAGGGCAATCTTGTTTCCGGCGCCAGTGTCGGAACCGGTGAGAATTATCTCTATTCAGTTGCGCTTCTGGCACTTGCAATCGGCTGGCTGATCCGGGGCGTGAGGCTTAAAACGAAGTTGCTGCGCGTGGCCGGGCTTTCGTTGCTGACGGTCGTGACCCTGAAGGTCTTCCTGATCGATGCCGCCGCGCTGACCGGATTGCTCCGTATCCTTTCGTTCCTCGGCCTCGGTATTGCCCTTATCGGCATCGGCTGGGCCTATGGCCGGGTGATCGGCGCAGGTCAGCAGAAAGATGCCACTCCCGCCTGAAGCACCGGAACAAGCAAAGCCGTCATCGGTTTTGCTCGCCAAGGAGTGTCTCATGGCGACAATATTGGATATCAAGGGAAAGCCCTTGCCCCCGCGCAACCGTGCCAAAAGGCGTTTGCGTAATCAGGACATCCGCGACTTGCTGAAGATATTCATCGTGCTGATGCTGATCGTCATCGGCTATTTCCTCTTTGCCCCTGCACGCGATGCCGCCCGGGACATGCGCGTTGCGGCTGCCGAAAACCAGTCGGCCTGAAATCAAAAGCTTGGACAATGATGGCGGCGGCCATTACCGCCGCCAGCGATGCTGAAACGCCTTTATGACTGGATGATGGACAAGGCAGGACATGCCCATGCGACGCGCTGGTTGTTCCTGTTCTCATTCGTCGAATCCAGCTTTTTCCCCATTCCTCCGCATCCCTTGCTTGGGCTTATGTGCCTTGCACGGCCGGACAAGGCGCTGCGCTATAGCGCAATCTGCACGATCGCTTCGGTGCTGGGCGGGCTGTTCGGTTATGCCATCGGCTATTTCGCCTACGAGACGATCGGCGTAGCCTTGCTCAAGGCGCTCGGGCTCTGGGACAGCTTTCCGGCCGCCGCCTGTTATCTTCGCGAATATGGTGCCGAGATTATTCTCGTCAAAGGCGCAACGCCGATCCCGTTCAAATTGCTCACGTTAACTGCGGGCTTCATTCATATGAACCTGTTCACCTTTGTATGGGCAAGCGTCCTCAGCCGCGCCTTCCAGTTCATGCTTGTCGGCTTTCTGTTCTGGAAATTCGGCCGTCCGATAAAGGCGTTCATCGACAAATATCTAGGCTGGGTAACGGCTGCGTTCCTCATCGCCGTTGTCGGCGGCTTTATCGCGTTCAGCTTGCTGGCAGGCGGCGGCGCGGAAAAAAGCGATGTCTGCTCTGGCGTCGTATCGCCAAAATAAACAGTCATCGTTTAGCCGGTTGTTAAGTGAAGCAGGCTAGTGAAATCGGGACAGGTTGAAGGCTCGAATATGGACGATAGTTCGCGAAAAATTGTTTTAATCATCGCTACAGCGACCGCCGCCGCGTTGCTGTTCATGGCCGCGCGTTACGTGGTGGAATCAAAACCGGAGCCGGTTGCAGCGACAACGCAAGATACCAAGCTGGCAGCACCCGCCGCGCCGGTAGCGGCGCCCATCGAGGAATCCGATACCGACCCCGATCAACCGGACGATGGCGAGAACTTTCCTGAAGAAGACGGGTTCCCGCCCATGGGTGAGCCGACGGTCAACATTGAACAGGGTGGAAATCCCGGAAATTATCAGCCGCCGGTCGCAACCGTTCCGCAACCGGCGCAAGACCAAATGCCCCAACCCGCAACCGGGGCAGAAGGTTACGAAGCGAACAACTGACTGTCGTCGGCAAAAGCTTTGAACTCGAGCGCATTGCCGCTCGGGTCCTTGAAAAACATCGTCGCCTGCTCGCCGGTTTCACCCTTGAAGCGAATATGCGGCTCGATGCCGAATGTGATGCCCGCTGTCTTTAACCGGTCCGCCAGACTTTCCCATTGCGACATTGTCAGCACAATGCCGAAATGCGGCACCGGCACTTCATGACCGTCAACGGCATTGTGCGTCGCGACCGCGCGTGCCGACGGATCGAGATGGGCAACGATCTGATGTCCGTAGAAATCGAATCTATCCAATGGTCGGACGATCGGCCTGCCGCGCAACCCATGATGCCGCCATAAAAACCACGCGCCTCGCCCAGATCATGCACGGGAAAGGCAAGATGGAATGGCCGCAGCGATGCCGACCCGCTCATTGCGCTTTGACCGGCTGTGGCAGCGGGCGTATGGCAGCATCGCCCGTCGCCAGTTCGTTCGTCATCTGCCGGATGCACGCTGAAACTGCCGTCTGGTTAGTTGGTCGGCCGGCGCGCGCTGTCGCTGCCTCGTTCAACGCCACCGCTACCAGTTCGCGCGGCTGACCGGTTTCGAACATTATCCTGTCGCCGACGATTCCGGCCCAGCGTTTGCCATCGGCCTCTACGCTTGGGCCATCCGAAGCACCCCGCTTTTGCGCGTTGACCAGAACCGCGATTTCGACAACACAGGCAATATCGCGCTGATGGACATCGGTCAGCGCGGTCGGTGCCTGGGCTGCCAGGGCAAGCATGAAGATAAACATGTTGTGCGATTAGCAGGACTGGCATGAACGGCAAGTTACAGATGGATTCCCGATAGGTTGACCGCTTCCCGCTTATGACCCGCCCCGCCATCGATCCCGAGTTTCACGCGCGCGCCGATGGTGTTCGTCTGGCGTACAGACATCTGCCGGGCAAAAGCCCGACGATAGTGTTTCTACCCGGCTATATGTCCGACATGCAGGGCAGCAAGGCCCTGGCTCTGGCAGACTGGGCGGAACGTCATGGTCAGGCGATGCTTCGGCTGGATTATTCGGGTTGCGGCGAGAGCGAGGGCGAGTTCGAGGATGGCACGCTCGATATCTGGCGCGATGACGTGCTCGCGATCATTGCCAAAATTATAAAGGGCCCCGTCCTGTTGGTCGGCTCTTCGATGGGCGGCTGGCTTATGCTTCTGATCGCTCAGGCGCTTGGCGAGCAGGTCAAAGCCATAATCGGTATCGCCGCCGCTCCAGATTTTACCGAATGGGATTTCGATGATGCCGACAGGGCACAGATCGCAGCGCGAGGTCGTATCGAGCGCCCGAGCGACTATGGCTATGACCCGATGGTGATCACCCAAGGGTTTTGGCGGTCGGGGCAAGCCCGTCTGCAACTGGCGGACGAGATCGACATCGGCTGTCCGGTGCGGCTAATCCACGGCCAGCGGGATGAAGATGTGCCTTGGGATATCTCTGTTCGGCTTGCGCAACAGCTTCGTTCATCCGATGTGCAGACGATATTGATAAAGGATGGCGATCATCGGCTGTCGCGTGATCAGGATATTGCGTTATTGATCGAGGTAATGGCAAAACTCTAAGGCTTCGTCATGCTGAACTTGTTTCAGCATCCATCGCGCAGCAAGGGCAGAGCTCCAAAGGCGAAATGGACCCTGGAACGAAGTCACCGCAAGGTGAAACAAGTTCAGGGTGACGCCGCTATGAATGGAAATTCCAGTGTTTCTTCTCCCCTTTCTCCTCCAAGCCGCAACCCCCGGCGCCGCCCAGCCCTTGCCTACGCTCGCTGAAGTCCAGTTCACCGAATGCCTCGATCTGGCGCGCAAGGATGCGCCATCGGCGATAACCGAAGCGAGCCTCTGGTCGCAGCAAGGGGGCGGCTATCTGGCAAAGGCCTGTCACGGCTTTGCCCTTGCCAATGATTTCAAATTCGATCTTGCCATTCCGGTGCTGACTGAGGCCGCTCAAGGTGCCGAGGAGAGCAAAGACCCGCGCGCCGCACGTTTTTGGGCGCAGGCCGGAAACGCCGCGATTGCCAATGACCAGCCTGCTGAGGCGCTCACCGCGCTTGACCGGGCGCTGGCGCTGGCGTTGGTAGATAGCGAAAAGGCCGATATCGAAGTCGACCGGGCCCGGGTCATGGTGATGTTAAATCAGCCTGCCGACGCCGAGACTGCACTTGCCAGTGCTCGTCAACTCGGGCCGGAAAACGGTGCTGCGTGGCTCTTATCGGCAACGCTTGCCCGTCGTCTGTCAAAATTGCCCGATGCGTTGACCTATGTCCAGACCGCCGCCGCACTGCTTCCCCGCGATCCTGCGGTTGCGCTGGAGGCCGGCAACATCGCGATCAGCGCTGGCGACGAAGCGGCGGCTCGCAAGCAATGGGAACAGGTGATCGCCATTGCCCCGGCGAGCCGTCAGGCGAACACGGCGCAGATGCAGCTTGCGGCGCTCGACGCACCGACGACGGCTGACACCCCGGCTCAGTCGAGATAATATTCGACCGTCGTCACCACGCGTACCTTTTTGTAAGGGCTGTCCGATACGCCCCAGCCGCCGCTGCTGTCGCCATCCCGCGCGGTAACCTCGAAATAGCCCTGCGTTGCCGATTTGATGCTGCCGACGCCGGTGCCGCTGTCCTGCGCAAATTGTTCGGCGGACTTGCGCGCGTCCTTCGTTGCCTGTGCGATCATGGCCGGTTTGATGTCATTCAGCTTGGTGAAGGTGTAGCTCATGCCCGACCCTTCCTCGATCTGCACACCGCTCTTGACGATATCGAACTGCTTCTTGACCGCTGCCTCTGCCTTCTTGATGTCGGTGGTGCGAAGGCTCATCCGTTGTTTGACGGTGAAGGTGGTGATGCCGTCATTGGTATATTGCGTGACATTGGCGCCGGTCGGCTGGATCGCGTCGGCGTCAAAGCCCAATGACGTGAAAAAGCCCCGGATTGCGCGCGTGTGTCGGTGTCGGCCTTGGCTTGGGCGCTTTGCAAATCGCCGGCGGCGGCGGAATAAGCAATCGTCCATGTGGCGAGGTCAGCGGTGACGTCGCGCTCCGCAAGGCCGCGTACGGTAACCGCGCGGTCGGCTTGCTTCATCCGCACCAGCCCGTCGCCCATCAGGTATCCGCCCCCGACCAGACCGGCCGCCAGCAAGGCGGTTCCTGCTATCCATGACTTGCCCTGATTAGCGGTCATTCGACCGAGCCAACCACTGCTTCCATTGTCCGAGATGTCTTCACTCATGTTGCCTATCCCCTCAAAGCCGACCGATAGCCCCTATGCGCCCCTTGCGCCGGGTCCCTTCCCGGTCCATATTTCACGCCGACCCTGCGTAACTCATCGCTAAGCTTGTGGCGATGAACTGTGCGTGAATAGCGATGAATGGAGTTACCATGCCGACTAAATATCTTCACACCATGATCCGCATTAGCGACCCCGACGCTACGGTCGATTTCTTCAAGCTGCTGGGATTGGAAGAGGTACGCCGTTTTGATAATGAGGCCGGGCGCTTTACGCTCATCTTTTTGGCCGCGCCCGGCCAAGCGGGTGTTGCCGAAGTCGAGCTTACCTACAACTGGCCGCCCGCCGATGGCAGCCCCGCCGAGGCATATGGCGAAGGGCGCAATTTTGGACATTTGGCTTACCGGGTCGAGAATATCTATGAAACCTGCCAGCGCCTTATGGACGCCGGGGTAACGATCAACCGCCCACCGCGCGATGGCCACATGGCCTTTGTCCGCACACCCGATGGTATTTCGATTGAGCTCTTGCAGGAAGGCCATCTCGAACCCGCAGAACCGTGGGCATCGATGCCGAATACAGGGCACTGGTAATGGCCCTGGAAATCATCCGCATCCCGGTTCTTTCCGACAATTACGTCTGGCTGGTGCACGAACCCGACAGCGGCGAAACGATGGTGGTCGACCCTGCAGTCGCTCCGCCCGTACTCGCCGAAGCCGAACAGCGCGGCTGGAAAATCACCCAAATCTGGAACACGCACTGGCACCCCGACCACACCGGCGGCAATGCAGAAATCAAGGAAGTGACTGGTTGCACGATCACTGGGCCAGCGGCAGAGGCCATGCGAATTCCTACGTTGGATGTGCAGGTGCAGGGCGGCGATGTCGTGAAGTTAGGCAAGGTCGAGGCAGCGGTAATCGACGTCCCTGCCCACACCGCTGGTCATATCGCCTATCACTTCGCGAGCGAAAAAGTAGCGTTTGTCGGCGACACGCTTTTTGCGATGGGATGTGGACGGATGTTCGAAGGAACTGCTGACCAGATGTATGCCAATATGCGCAAGTTGGAGGCTCTGAGCGACGACACCGCCATCTATTGCGCTCACGAATATACGCTCAGCAATGGCCGTTTTGCGCTGACGGTCGAGCCGGACAACGAAGCGTTGGTCCAGCGGATGGCCAAAGTTATCGCCATGCGCGAGCGCGGTGAAGCGACGGTGCCGACCAGCATTGCCCTCGAGCGCGCGACCAATCCCTTTATGCGGGCCGCATCGGTCGCTGAACTGGCGGCGAGGCGCGCCGCAAAGGACGCTGCCTAATCTAATGGAAATCGCGCGACTTCGGTAATATCCTGACGTCGCGCGGATGGCTGCCGCGCGGTGCTTGCGGCCTTGCAAATTCGTCGACTTTGGGCTCGCCGACATTGGTATGGTGCGTGTCGGATAGCTGCAAGAGATCGTCGGTCCGGTCGATAATCGTTGTCGCCATCAGGTGAACGACGCCTTCCTTACTCCGCTGGATTTCACCCTCGGCAATGATCAGCCGCGAAGCCATCACCGCTCGTCGTTGCCGGTCGAACAATCGCGCCCAGAGCAGGATGTTGGTGACGCCGCTTTCGTCCTCGATGGTGATAAAAATCGCATTGCCCTTGCCGGGGCGCTGCCGGACCAGCACCACGCCAGCCACCCGTACCTGCTTGCCGTTTTTGACCGTATTGGCATCGGCGCAGCTTAGCACGCCTTCGCTGGCGAACATGCCGCGCAGGAATTGCATCGGATGGCCCTTCAACGACAGCCGCGTCATCTGGTAATCTGCCGCGACATGTTCGCTGAGCGGCATGGCGGGTAACATCGCATCGGCCTCTTCGACAAGCTCGCGCGCCTTTGCTGCAGCGAACAGCGGCAATTCGTCGGAAGGTGTGCGCCGCGCCTCCCATGCGCCCTCGCGCCGGTCGAAGCCGAGCGAGCGCACCGCATCAGCGTCGGCAAGCAAATGCACAGCAAGCGACGGCAGCGATGCACGCCGCGCCAAATCTTCAATCGACGCAAAAGGTCGGTGCTTGACGATCTCGTGCGCCCAAATCTCACGAAAGCCGTCGATCTGCCGCATTCCCAGCCGCAATGCGCCACCTTCGATTGCATTGTCCCAACCACTTGCGTTGATGTCGATTGGCTTAACTTCAACCCCGTTTTCCTGCGCATCACGGACAATTTGTGCGGGCGCGTAGAAACCCATTGGCTGTGAATTGAGCAGGGCGGCAGCAAAGATCGCCGGATGATAATGCTTGATCCAGGACGAAACGTAGACCAGCCGTGCAAAAGACAGCGCGTGACTTTCAGGAAAGCCGTAACTGCCAAAGCCCTGAATTTGATGAAAACAACGCTCGGCAAAATCGCGCTGATATCCGCGCCGCACCATGCCTTCGACCATCATCTGTTCGAAATGCTCCATGCCGCCCACATTGCGAAAGGTTGCCATCGCCCTGCGCAAACGGTTAGCGTCGGCATCGCTAAATTCGGCGGCAGTTATTGCCAATTGCATCGCTTGTTCCTGAAACAGCGGCACGCCCAATGTTTTGCCCAGCACGCCTTCCAACTCGTCTGCGGGATATGATGGACCGGGCGACGGATATTCCGGCTTCTCCTCGCCGCACCGCCGCCGCAGATAGGGATGCACCATATTACCCTGGATCGGGCCAGGCCGAACAATTGCCACCTGAATGGTAAGATCATACAAGTTCCTCGGCTTCATGCGTGGCAGCATGTTCATCTGCGCGCGGCTTTCGACCTGAAACACGCCAAGGCTCTCGCCACAGCACAGCATATCGTAAACATTGGGATCATCGGAATCGATGTCGACCTTCAGATCATAATCGCCCATTCCCAGATCACGCATCATGTCATAGGCCTTGCGGATGCAGGTGAGCATCCCGAGCGCCAGCACATCGACCTTCATCAAGCCGAGCGCATCAATATCGTCCTTGTCCCACTCGATGAAATTGCGGTCCTTCATCGCGCCATTATGGATCGGCACGGTTTCGTCGAGCCGGTTTTCGGTCAGGATGAACCCGCCGACATGCTGCGACAAATGGCGGGGAAATTGCAGCAATTGCTCGGACAGCGATTTCAGCCGCGCGATCTCCGGATTGTCGGGATCGAACCCTGCCTCGACCAGCCGGCGTTCGTCGGGGCCGCTGCCGAAACTGCCCCACACTGTACTAACCATGCGGGTGGTCACATCCTCGGTCAGCCCAAGCGCCTTGCCGACCTCTCGCACAGCGCTGCGCGGGCGGTAATGGATGATGGTTGCGGCAATTGCGGCGCGGTGACGGCCATAGCGTTTGTACACATGCTGAATTACCTCCTCGCGCCGTTCATGCTCGAAATCGACGTCGATATCGGGTGGCTCTTTCCGGTCCGATGAAATGAATCGCGAGAACAGCAGCGTGTTGGCGAGCGGATCGACCGAGGTGACGCCCAACAAAAAGCATACCGTCGAATTCGCCGCCGAGCCGCGCCCCTGGCATAAGATCGGTGGCTTCTGGTCACGGGCGAATTTGACCAGATCATGGACGGTCAGGAAATAATAAGCGAATTTCTCGATTCGGATAAACGCAAGTTCTGTTTCAACCGACTTGCGGATTTTTTCCGGAAGCTCCGCGCCATACCGTTCGTGCGCCGCTTCCCAGACCAGATGCGCCAGCCAGTCATCGGGCGTCCACCCGTCAGGCACTGGCTCGTGCGGATATTCATATTTAAGGTCCTCAAGGTCGAACGCAATCCGCGCGGCAAAGCGTTCGGTTTCGGCTAGGGCTTCGGGGCAGGCACGGAACAGCCGCTCCATTTCATCCGTCGGCTTGATATAGCGTTCGGCATTGGCCTCCAATGCAAAGCCTGCCTGCTGGATGGTCGTTCCTAGCCGAATGCAGGTAACGACATCGTGGAGCGGCCGCTGGTCGCGGCTGGCATAGAGCGGATCGTTGGTTGCGAGCAGTGGCACACCAAATTCTCGCGCCGCCTTTCGGTAGCTCGCTAACTGCCTTTTGTCCTTGCCACGACGATGCGTCGATATGCCGAGCCAGAGTTTGCCCAGACAAACAGCTGTAAGACGGCTGAGTGCGGCTTCCCAGTCCTGCAGCGCAGTGGTCACCAGTTTCAGATGCGATGATGCTTTGGGCTTCGCACTTTCCTTGAACTGATAAGCGGGCGGATTTTTGTGCATCTCTTCCTCGTCGGCGGTCGAGTACGGCATCACGATCAGTAGCAGGTCGTTCAGATGCTCAAGCAGATCGTCGAACTTCAATATGCAGCTTCCTTTGGTTGCGCGCATATTGCCGACGGTCAGCAGCCGGGTGAGATTGCCCCACCCCTGCCGAGTTGCCGGATAGGCAAGGATGTCGGGCGCACCGTCCGAAAACACCAGCCGCGATCCGGCTAGAAAACGGATGTGCGTTTCACACGCGGCGTTTTCGGCGTTGGTCAGTATCTCCGGCTCTCCAGCGTCGCGCTTGGTCGCCAGCAACGCACTGCGCGCATCATCGGGCGCATCGCGCAATGCCTTCCATGCGCGCACCACGCCCGAAACGGTATTGCGGTCGGCAATGCCGATGGCGGTCAGCCCAAGCCTGATCCCCTCGGCGATATAATCCGATGGCGGCGATGCACCGCGCAGGAAGGAATAGCTGCTGGTGCAGGCAAGCTCGGCATAGGCTGTGGCCGGGCTCATGCGAAAATGCCGTGCAGATACCATAGAGGCCGTTCGGTCTCGTTATACAGTCCGCGCCGGAACAGCCAGAAACGGCGGCCTTCCTTATCCTCGACGCGGTAATAATCGCGAGTCAAGCTGCCATTGCCCGGTTCATAGCCGCGTTTATGGCGCCACCATTCGGGCGCGATGCGTTCTGGCCCTTCCGCGAGCGCAATACGGTGGACTTGCCGCTTCCAGCGGAAACTGCGCGGCTCACCTTCGGGAAATCCAGCAGTTACCTCGATCGGCTGCGGCATTTCGAACAAGCTAAAGGGCCGCATCGCGGGATCGCCGGGTTCCGGTTTGAACCAGTCAGCCTTTGGCACGCCCGACTGCGCCGAACGTTCAAACGCCGCGCGTTCGGGGATATGGCTTTGCCGCGCATGAAATTGCCGCACACGGCCCGCTCCCAACCGAACACTCAGCCCATCGATGAGCGCTACGGTTTCGGCTTCGGTATCGACCTTGGTCTCAAGTCCGACCTGCACATTCGCCAATATCTCGGCGAGCGGCACTTCAAGCCGGATCAGGTCATAGCCGAAGCCGGGATCGAGCGGATCGGCAAGCGCGTCGATGCGTTCGCGGATCAGCCGCATCAGCAGCGTGGCGTCGCGTGTCGGCCCGCCGGTATCGACGCCCAACCGTGCGACATGGCCGTCACTTCGAAACAGGCTGACTTCGAACCGCCGCCCGCCCTGTCCGCGTTTCTGCAACTGTCGCGCTGCCTCGCCTGCCAGCATTTCGATGGTTGCGAGCACATCAACGGTCCGCGCCACCGGCTCGGCAAAATTCTGTGTGACGTGAATGACCGGCAGGCTTCGGCGCGGGGTAATGCGCGGGTCTTCCTCCTCAAGCAAGCGTGCCAGCTTGACCACGACCGCCTTGCCGAACCGCGCCGCCAGCGGCTTGCGCGGACGGCTGGCGAGATCGCCAATGCTTTTAAGGCCTGCGCGGCGCAGCGCTATGTGCACCTTGTTACCAGCATCAAGCGCCTCCACTGGCAGGCGGCTTGTCGTGCCCTTTGCATATTTCGCCTTCGCGCGCGCGCTGTCGGGGGTCGCACCCAATGCAATCCGGCAGGTGAAACCATGACGTCGCAACCGCGACTTCAAGTCCTTCGCCAGCCTCGCCTCATCGCCGAACAGATGCTCGCAACCGCTGACATCGAGCAAAACTCCCTGCGGCGGATCGATCATCACCGCAGGCGTATAGCGCTCGCAGCCATCGGCCAGCCAGCCAAGCAGCGCCGCATCCGCCGCCGGATCATGATCGAATACTGCAAGCTCGGGTACCCGTGCCCGCGCGTCGGCGAGCGCCGTCCCCGGCGTCAAGCCAAGCCCGAGCGCCGCCGCATCGCATGCGACCAGCCGCATCGCGCCGCGCTCCTTTTCGACCAGCGCGAACGCCGTATCAGGCGCGCTGCCGCGTTGCCGGATCAGCCTCTCCGCCGGTAACAATGGCAGAAAGACCGCCAGATAGCGGCGCATCAAAAAAGCTTCGTGTTGCATGATCCCAGGTCACTCTCGCCGCAAAGGGCGCGGTGCCGCCGCGATGGCGCAGCAGGCTGATGTCGAATGTCGCCAGGCCGGGCGCATCGCCGGGCAAGGGTGTCGAAGGTGCCGAACGTACCGCCCAGCGTGTGGTTGCCGCGCTAGGTATTGGGTCCGAATCGGACCTAACTAGCAACGTCAGCACGCCAGCCTCCGCCGCCGCCAGCGCCAGCCGCCGCGTTGAGGTAAGGTCGATCAGCTTTGCGTTGCCCTGCGCTTCCAGGATTACCGCGCCCGCCGCCTTCGACCGGATGCTGTCCGCCGCCGCGCGCAAGGCATCGCGCAAGTCCGCTGCCTGAACCAAGATCATTCGCGCAGGATCGCCGCCCAGTTCGGCCAGCCCCGGTGGATAGAGCCGACCCGATGCCTGCCGTTCCTTGTCGCCCGATACCCAGAATATCCGCGATTCCCCCAATCGCAATGCCAGCATCAGCGCAAAAGCCGCAGCAGCGATGCCATCCATCTTTGCGGCTCCGAACAATTCGTGCAGTCCGTTGCGCACGATTCCGCCTCCCAGGCGCGAATCGACTTCAGGCGCACCGATGGCGAGCAATTGCTGATTGCCCGGCTGATAATGCCGCCAGACACCGCGAGATAGAATCGCTTCTTTGTTCATGTTATGTTCTATAGCGCATTTTTTGCCGATGTGGAGTCGGCTTTTTTGTCGTGAAATGTTTTTCGCTTGATATAGACCTTCAGCAGGAGGCGACATGAACCCAGATATATCCGAAAGCGACAACATCTGGTGCCATGCCAAGGCCACCCGTGCGCATCCCGTCATCGACGCTGCCGATTATTTCGAGATCATCCAGGCCGCGATGATGAACGCAAAACACCGAATCATGCTGATCGGTTGGGACTTCGACACGCGAATCGATCTGACGCGAAGCCGCCGCAAGAAAGGCGACCCGCCCAAGCGGCTTGGCGATTTCATCCTGTGGCTTGCCGACCGCACCCCCGAACTCGAAATCAAATTGCTCAAATGGAATATCGGCGCGCTGAAGATGCTCGGGCGCGGGCAAACCATCGTCGACGTCGCCAAATGGGCGCTGCACAAACAGATTCAGTTCAAGCTTGACGGCGCGCACCCCGTCGGGTGCAGCCATCACCAGAAAATAGTCGTGATCGACGACAAGATGGCGGCGTGCGGCGGCATCGACATGACCGCCGACCGCTGGGACACGCGCGACCATCTCGACGGCGATCCCCGGCGCAAGCGGCCCAACGGCAAATTATACGGACCGTGGCATGATTGCACGATGCTGGTGGAGGGCGATGCCGCTGCCGCGCTTGCGGCGCTCAGCCGCGCACGCTGGGTGCAGGCGGGCGGCGAGGAAATGCAACCTTGCCCCGCCGACGCCGCATCGCCTTGGCCAGAATTCCTCGATGCCGATTACCAGTTCATGGAAATGGGCATTGCCCGCACCCGCGCCGAATATGAAAATGCGTTCGAGATACGCGAAATCGAGGCGCTGTTCCTCGAACAAATCGCGCGCGCCAAAAAGTTCATTTACGCCGAAAACCAGTATTTCACGTCGCCCAAGATCGCCGACGCCATTGCTGCGCGGCTGAAGGAAGAGAATCCGCCGGAAATCGTGCTCGTCGGTCCCGAAAAAGCCGACGGCTGGCTCGAACAAAAGGCAATGGACGGCGCGCGGGTCGAACTGGTCCGTGCGCTCAAGGAACATGACCATAAAAGCCGGTTCGCCCTGTACATCCCAAAGACCAAAGGGGGCGATTCGATTTACGTCCACGCCAAATTGATGATTATCGATGACCGGATCTTGCGGATCGGATCGGCCAACATGAACAACCGTTCGCTTGGCCTCGACAGCGAATGCGACATATTCATCGACTGCGACCGGCCGGGCAATGAAAGCGCCTGCGACAGCATCAAGGCACTTCGCGCTTCATTGATCGGCGAGCATATCGGCCTGCCACCCGAACGCATTACCCAGTTACTCGATTCGGGAAAATCGATGTGCGACATTATCGAGCAGGAAAAAGGCAATGGCCCGACGCTCGAGCCGCTTCGATTACCTGAACTCGACGAAGCCGACAAAGTCATTGCCGAAAACGCCGCGCTCGACCCCGAAAATCCCGATGAGCTGTTCGAACCATTTTCAAGTCCCGGCCTGTTCGCGCGGGTTCGTCACTTGCGCAAGCCACGCGGATGAAGCAAAAAGCGATATGCCGTTCATCCTGCAGAAATCTTTCAAGATGCAAAAACGCCGCATGAGGGGAATTATTGCGCCGTTGAGTCTCGTTATGGTCACGCTGTTTATCGGCATGTTGCCGAGCGCCGCCTTTGCGCGTGAAACCGAGCAGGAAGCAGCGAACTGCAATGATCCAAAACATCGCCACGCGATCGTTCGGCCCCTGACCGAGTCATTACCGATTCGCAAATCCGACAAGATACGGGTTCGCCGCATCCTGATGTAATGCTGTTATTCCGCCTCGCGCAGCAGCTTGGCCATTTCCGCGTCGTCCCACTCCACACCGCCAGCCACGCGCCAGACTTCTTTGCCTTCGCTGTCATATAAAATCGTTGTCGGCAGCGCGACCGCGTTGCCAAAAGCCGCGAGCAGTGCGTTGTCGGCGTCAGTATAAGGTTCGAGATTTGCGATACCCGTGCTTTTAAAGAACGCCGTTACCGGCGTTCGCCCTTCCAAATCCTGCGAGACGGCAATGACGGACATCCGGCCTTCTTCGAGTGCCGCAAGGGCATCGAGCGTTGGCATCTCCGCCTTGCACGGCGCACACCATGTCGCCCACAGATTAAGCAGCAAGGGGCGACCCGCGAAATCGGCCAGGGTCACATCGCGCCCGTCGGCCCCTGCGAAAACGGCCTTGGGCGCTGCCTGACCTGCAAATGTATAGCTTAAAGATGCGCGCATTCCGTTGGCGCTTTCCAAACCGATTTCCTTTTTCGCGCTTCCTTGAGCTTTGGCGGCCGATGCGGGTTGCGCTTGCCCCCCGCCTGCGCTTTCTTTATCGCACCCCGCAAGCAGCAGCAGGACCAAGGCAATTACAGAGCGCATTTCGGATTCCAATAGCATGTGGGGCGGCCGGTTCGGTGAAGGCCCCGGCGATATCATGCGCGAGATAAATGCCTCTATCCCATTCGACAAGCGACTTTGGCGCGAAGACATTGCCGGCAGCAAGGCACATGCGGACATGCTGGCCGCGAATGGTATTATTTCAACCGAGGACAACGCTGAAATCCAGCGGGGCCTGACGGCAATATACGCCGAATATGAAGCAGGCGGCGTGCCCGTCGATCTGGCGCTCGAGGACATCCATATGGTCACCGAAACACGCCTGCGCGCGCTGATCGGCGAACCTGCGGCACGGCTGCACACCGCGCGTTCACGCAACGATCAGGTCGCAACCGATTTCCGGCTTTGGGTGCGCGGCGCGATTGACGAGGTCGACGCCGGGCTAAAGGCGTTCCAGCGCGCATTGATCGACCGTGCCGAAGACCATGCCGACGGCATCATGCCCGGCTTTACCCATTTGCAGGTGGCACAGCCAGTAACGCTCGGGCATCATTTGATGGCCTATTATGAAATGGCAAAACGCGACCGAAGCCGCTTTGCCGACTGCCGGGCGCGGCTCAATCAATCTCCGTTGGGCGCTGCCGCCCTTGCCGGAACATCGTTTCCAATCGACCGTTCCGCAACCGCGTCGGCGCTGGGGTTTGACGGCGCGATGGCGAACAGTCTCGATGCGGTATCGGACCGCGACTTCGCGCTCGAATTCCTGACCTGCGCGGCGCAAACCGCGCTTCATTTGTCGCGGCTGGCCGAAGAGATGATCCTTTGGGCGTCGCAGCCGTTCGGCTTCATCACGCTGCCCGATGCATGGTCGACGGGCAGCTCGATCATGCCGCAAAAGCGCAACCCCGACGCGGCCGAACTGGTGCGCGGTCATGCGGGACGGATCATGGGATGCATGACCAGCCTGATGATTACCATGAAGGGGCTTCCGCTCGCTTATTCAAAAGACATGCAGAACGACAAGCCTCCGGTCTTCGAAGCTTATGATCTGCTCGCGCTTTCAATTGCCGCGATGACGGGAATGGTCGGAAATATCGTCTTCAATATCGGGAATATGCGCGCGGTTGCGGCGTCAGGCTTCTCGACCGCGACCGATCTTGCAGATTGGCTGGTGCGCGAACATGGCCTGCCGTTTCGCGAAGCGCACCATGTCACGGGAACC
>CALRMO020000017.1:0-26658 GCA_943369235.1 Sphingomonas paucimobilis | reverse complement strand
CCGGACAACGCCCCCGATATGGGCAACCGCGATCGTCAAGACCAGACCTAGGGTCAGGACCTGTTAAATCCACCTTCGAGGCGTCAAAATGGCGAAGATATCGGAGCAAAAAGCCCGCCGCCGATAGTTATTCTACCGGCAAGGGCCTTTTGCTCCGAGATCGAAGCCATTTTGACGTCCTGCGGATTTGACCCATTTGGTGCATTGCTTCGTTAGCAAGCTTGAAAATATCCACATATTCCCTTCACTTGCCGCCTCGCACTGAACCAAATGGCCTCAAACCTCGAAGGTGGATTTAACAGGTCCTGACCCTAGCTGTCCGAGATCAGGCTGCTAACGCGTCCGCAAAGCGCGCGCCGCCCGTCCATCGTTGCCTGCGTCAACTCTGACTGACCCGATCGCAACTGGCTGGGCGTGAGCCCGGTAAATTGCTTTACCTCGCGAATAAGGTGCGACTGGTCATAAAAAACCAGTCCAAGCCCTGCATCGTCCAGGCTATCGCCATGCGCTAGCGCTTGCGCCGCCTTGAGCGCCCGATATTTGCGCGCGAGCTTTTTGGGAGGCATCCCGTAGTAACGCTTCGTCATCCGTTCCAGCTGCCGCAGCGAGAGCGCGGTCTGTGCGGCAAGACGATCGACGTCGGCATCGCCTGGTTCGGAAAGCCAGGCGTCGACCTTTTGCGTGAATTCATAGGGCGTTGTCGTTTTGAAGCGAAAAATATCCTGCGCTGCGAGGCAGCCTATTTCGAGCTGATCGGCAAAATCCGGGTTCGCAATCAATTGGTCGCGTATTTCCATCACCCAGTGACCGAAAATCAAGCGGGCATCGAAGGCGTTATCGACATAATCCGCAGCCTTGTTTCCCATCAACGCCGCCCAGCCCGCAGGGAGCAATCCCCAGCCGAATATCGATAGCGAACATTGGGCTTTTGCAGTGACCGGACCCGTAGTCGGGCCGATTACCGTGACAGGGTACGTCTCGACGATTTCCCCGCTGGCAAAATGATATTCGCCCGAGCCCTGGAGCTGAAACCGGAATTGGGCGCGGTCGGCGCGTTCGATCTCGCAAAAGCTGTCGCCTTCGAAGTCCAAGCGATAGAGCGACGACACTAATGACGCCAAATGGCCTTCGGGGGCTTCATATTGGACATTGATCATTGGACCCGCATGGACAGCATACACGTTGCGCTCGCACAAAAAAAGACCCGCATTTTACTGCGGGTCTCATAGGAAAAAGAACTCTGCGTCTTGAAACGTCGAGCCCTTCGGGTCGCACCGCCCATATCTGCCAAAATTGTAAAATCATCTTGCACGGAATCGTCATGGCGAGCAATTACATTTGACATTTTCGGCCAAAAGGATTTTCGCAATCGTTAACATACTGGAAACATTGTTTCTTACGATTCGGTTACACAAATGTTGCGCCGATAATGATAGTCGTCGATAGGCGGTGTCATGCTATACCGTTTTGTCCGACCATTGCTGTTCAAGACGGACGCCGAGCGCGCCCATAATCTCTCGCTGACCGCACTGAAACTTGCGCCAATTCCGCTCCTCAGCGTCAACGAACCCCGACTCTCACAGACTGTAGCAGGCTTGCACTTTCCCAACCCGGTTGGCCTGGCGCCCGGTTATGACAAGAACGCCGAGGTGCCGGTTGAGATCATGCGTCTGGGATTTGGCTTTGCTGAGGTCGGGACGCTGACGCCGCTCCCGCAAGCGGGCAACCCGACGCCCAGATTGTTCCGCCTGGTTGAGGACCTCGCCGTCATCAACCGGATGGGCTTTAATAATGAAGGCCAGGACGCGGCGCTGGCCCGGTTGCAAAATATTCCAGCCGGCGCGCTTCGCGGTCCGCTGGGCATCAATATTGGCGCAAACAAGGATAGCGACGATCGGACGCAGGATTATGTGACCGGCGTCCACAAGATGTCGCGCTGCGCGGATTATCTGACAATCAACATCAGTTCGCCCAACACGCCGGGTCTTCGCGCGTTACAGGACAAGGTCGCGCTCGATGACTTGCTGGCCAAGGTAATGGCGGCACGAAGCGATGCGACGCCTGTTTTCTTGAAAGTCGCGCCCGATCTGGAACCTGCGGACATCGATGATATCGTCGAAGTCTCGATAGCGCGCAGGATCGCTGCCATAATCGTGTCGAACACGACAATCACGCGACCGGCGCTTCGCTCGAGCCACGCTGGCGAAGGCGGTGGTCTCTCGGGTGCGCCGCTCCGGGACCTTGCCCAGCAAAGACTTCGCGACTTTCGAAAAGCGAGCGGCGGCAATATCAGTTTGATAGGTGTTGGCGGTATTTCGTCTGCGGACGACGCGTATGCTCGCATTCGCGCCGGAGCATCGCTCGTGCAGATTTACAGTGCGCTGGTGTACGAGGGGCCGGGATTGGCAAGCAGGATTAACAAAGACCTGCTCCGATTGCTTGAACGCGACGGCTTTGCCAACATCGCAGAAGCGGTAGGGATCGACGGATAAATCCCGCTTGGCTTTGTGGCCAATAGGAGGCTAGGCTAATTTCATGAAAAAACTGCCCATAGCGCTTGTCGCGCTCGCTATCGTATCTTCACCGGCGTCGGCGCAAAATGTGGGGGTAACATCTTCCGCCGATCCGCGCGTTACCGATGCCGGGATGGAAATGCTCCGGCAAGGTGGCACTGCGGCCGATGCTGCAATGGCGATGATGCTGACGCTTACGGTTGTCGAGCCGCAATCGAGCGGAATCGGCGGTGGCGGTTTCCTGTTGTATCAGGATGCCAGCAACGGTGTATTGAGCACAATCAACGGCCGCGAAACCGCCCCCTCGGCAGCTACGCCCGACCGATTTGTCGGACCGGATGGCAAGGCGCTCGGTTTCTTGCAGGCATTTCAGGGTGGTCGCTCGGTTGGAGTTCCAGGCAACGTTCGGCTCATGGCCGAAACACATAAAAGATGGGGCAAGCTGGCTTGGGCGAAGCTGTTCAAGCCGGCAATCCGGCTGGCCGAGAAAGGTTTTGTCGTCAACAAGACGCTTGAGTCGCGGCTTCAGGGTATTCAACCCCTTTGGTCCAATTTCGACGAAGCAAAATCCATTTACTGGGTAAATGGCGCGCCAGTGAAATTGGGCGCAACATTCAAAAATCCCAAACTGGCTGCGACATTGAAATTGATCGCGAAAAAAGGGCCGGACGCATTCTATAAAGGTAAAATTGCCGGACAAATTGTTAACGCTGTGACGACCAGCAAGCTTAGTCCAGGTGACATGACGATGAGCGACCTCGCGCAATATCGCGCCAAGGAACAGCAAGCGGTGTGCGCGCCGTATCGCGTCTATGTCATCTGCGGAATGGGTCCGCCATCGTCGGGCGCCACGACCGTATTGCAAATCTTGGGCAGCCTAGAGCGGTTCGATCTGGCGGCCGCCGGCAAGGACAGCCCGCAAAGCTGGCATCTGGTCGCTGAGGCGATGCAACTTGCATATGCCGATCGTGAAAAATATCTCGGCGACAGTGATTTTGTCGACGTGCCTGTGCAAGGGTTGCTCGATCCAGAATATATCAAGCAACGCTCAGCGCTTATCGACCCAAAAAAAGCGCGCGCCGATTATCCCGCTGGCAATCCTCCTGGGGCAGGTGCTCGAACCGCAGCTATTTCAAGCGAAGTGGCAGGGACGACGCACTTCACGGCGGTCGATGCCAAAGGCAGTATCGCCAATATGACATCGACGATTGAAGGGCCTTTCGGGAGCCAGTTGATCGCCGGCGGGTTTTTCTTGAATAACGAGCTGACCGATTTCACCTTCGCGCCAGAAAAGAACGGCGCGCCGGTTGCCAATCGGGTGGTGGCTGGAAAACGGCCGTTGTCATCGATGTCTCCGACCATAATGTTCGATCGCGATGGCAAGGCTGTGCTTGCTCTGGGCTCGGCTGGCGGCAAGCGAATCATCATGCACGTGACAAAAACGCTTATCGGGGTGATCGATTTCGGTTTGCCGCTCGATCAGGCGATAGCGCTGCCAAATCTGTATTTTGGCGACGGTAAGATCGAGGTTGAGCAAAAGACGTGGCTTGCGGCCATGTCGGGCGAGCTTGCAAAATATGGACAGAAAGTCAGCTCGGTCGACTTGGGGTCGAAGGTGAACGGCGCACAACTGACCGCCAATGGCTGGGTGGGGGCATCCGACCCGCGGAGTGAAGGCAGCTCGGCCACCCTCGACGCAAACGGGAAAGTCACGGTCAAGGTGCCGCGCGCTTCTGCGGAAGCGCCCAGCGAAGACGTAGGCTGATAGCGTGGGGCATTGTGCCTGCGTGCGAGGCAGGTTAGGCGTCACGAAGGAGTTCGGGTAACGGATCGTGAGCGAGGAGAGAATAGTGGCTGCCGAGCAATTCGACGATTTTGACAGCTTCCCCAATCTTGTGACGATGTTCCTTGCCCGCGCCCGCCATCGCGGCGACGCGCCGTTTCTGTGGGCAAAGCATAACGGGCGATGGGAGCCGATCAGCTGGGCGGAAACCGCCCGCCGCGTCGCGGGTTTTGCGCGCGCGTTACGCGAGATTGGACTGGAAAAGGGCGACCGGGTGATGCTGGTGTCCGAAAACCGCCCTGAATGGTGCATCGCCGATCTTGGAATCATGGCGGCCGGTTGCGTGACCGTCCCCACTTACACGACAAATACCGCGCGCGATCATCAACATATACTGGACAACAGCGCTGCGCGGGCGGTGATTGTTTCAACGGCCAAGCTTGCGAAGACACTGATGCCTGCCGCGCTGCGTTCGTCGCAAGCCGAATTTATTATCACAATGGAATCTTTGCCCGCGATGCAGCAAGGGCAGCTCTCGATCCACAGCTGGTCGGACATGGCCAAAGGCACCGACGCCGATGTCCGGGCCACCGAAGCCGCGATGGCAAGCGTGACGCGCGATGATCTGGCCTGCCTGATTTACACGAGCGGCACGGGCGGCGCGCCGCGCGGCGTGATGCAGCAGCACGGCGCAATCCTGCACAATGCAGATGGCGCGGCGGCGGTGCTGCGTGAAGATTTCGGCCTTGACGAGGAAGAGGTGTTCCTCTCATTTTTGCCGCTATCGCATGCCTATGAACATTCGGGCGGACAGTTTTTGCCAATTGGCGTCGGTGCCCAGATTTATTACGCCGAGGGGCTGGAAAAGCTCGCGTCGAATATCGAAGAGACCCGCCCAACTTTAATGGTTGTTGTGCCGCGGCTGTTCGAAGTGCTCCGGCAACGCGTGATCAAGGCCGTCGAAAAGCAGGGCAAACTGCCTAACTATTTGCTCGACCAGGCGCTGAATATCGGTGAACGTGATTATGGCGGTCGCAAGCGGCTTCGCGATACGCCGATGCGGTTGCTTTTGTCACGGACGATCAAGCCCAAAATCCAGGCGCGCTTTGGCGGCCGGATGAAAGCGATGGTGTCGGGAGGAGCGCCGCTCAATCCCGATATTGGTGTCTTCTTCCAGTCGCTCGGCATTACGCTGCTTCAGGGCTATGGCCAGACTGAATCGGGTCCGGTCATTAGCTGCAATCGACCGAGCGTCGGTATCAAAATGGATACCGTCGGGCCACCGCTCAAGAATACCGAGGTCAAAATTGCGGAGGACGGCGAAATTCTGGTACGGGGGCCGCTTGTCATGAAGGGTTACTGGCGGAACAAGGCCGAAACCGACCGTGTGATCAAAGATGGCTGGCTGCACACCGGCGATATCGGCCATATCGACGATAAGGGCCGGATTGCGATTACGGACCGCAAGAAAGATCTGATCGTCAATGATAAAGGCGACAACATTGCACCGCAAAAGGTCGAAGGCATGCTTACGCTGCAGCCGGAAATTCTGCAGGCGATGGTCTCTGGCGACAAGCGTCCATACATCGTCGGCTTGATTGTGCCTGACCCCGAATGGACGCTTGAATATTGCCGGGCGCAGGACGTGAAGTGCGACTTTGCTGCGCTGAATGGCAACCCGCAATTTCGGGCGGCTGTCCGGGCTGCGATCGACCGGGTGAACGCAGACCTGTCGGTGACCGAAAAGGTCCGCCAGTTCGAATTTGCTGACGAACCTTTCTCGATTGAAAATGGTGAAATGACGCCGAGCATGAAAATCCGGCGCCATGTCATCCGTGAACGTTACGCTGACCGCGTGAACAAACTTTACAAAGACTGATAGCCTAGCGCTATCCGCCCTTCTTGCTATCCAGCCATTCGTTGACGCCGTCACGGATGCGTGGTTCCGATTTCACGCGTGTCTGGATGGCGGCGATTGCCTGTTCGACCGGTTTACGCGATTCAGGCGCCAGATGGGCCTTGGCATAGCTTTCAAGCTTTGCGACTGTTGCCGGATCACTCGAACCATAAGCCAGGCCCGGAATGAATTCCGACTTGGAGGACACGTCGACAAGACTCTCCACCGCTTCGCGATTGGCCAGGGCAAAATCCAGGGCAAGCTCGGAATGATCGCCGGCAACACCGCCGATGATTGCTGCGCTTAACGTCGGACCGGGCTCCTTGGTCAGCGCTAGGTCAAGCGCCTGCTTCGCCAATAGCTGGTCCCGCGCGCCGCCGAGCAAGCGGTACATTGTCGATTTGACAAGATTGCTTTCCGCGCTTTGGCCAAGCTTGCGCATCTTGTCCCAGGCCGCCTGATCGGCGTTCTGGGCGATAACGCCAAGCCATGTTGTGCGAAGCGGCCCGTCGAGTGCTGCGGGGTTGTTATCAAGCTGTGCAAACAGGCGATTGGCTTCGGCAACGATGGTTGGCTCGCCCATATAACCAAGCGTGCTGATCAACGCGCTGCGCAGGTTGGCATCTAGCATGCTGTCAGAAGGTTTTGTTACCATCCCGAGTCGGGCGAGCACAGGACTGAAGCGTGCAATGGCTATCTCTGCGATTTGTGCCTGTCGCGCCGGGTCTTTGTCGTACAGCCCGTAAAGATAAGCAATGGTGCCGACATTATCTTCGATAATTTTCTGGCTGGCGTTATCGGGCACCGCATCGACCAGATTGAGCGCCGTGCGTATCGGCTGATACTCGCCGTAAGCCAGGCTTTGGCTGTCATTGAGCAGCCCGATCTGGTCCATCGCGGAGAGTTTCGCGAAATCCTTCTGAAGCGCCGCCATCATGTCGGGTTGGTACAAGACACGATAATAGCCGCTCTGTCCGGCGTTCACCACGACGGTGCCGCAGCCCGGAACGTCCATGGTGCCTGCGCCGCCGGAGATGATCGCGGTTGCGGGTTTCTGGCCGATGACCTGCGCGATGACCGGAACGTTCCAGCGTTGCGGTTTGGCGGTCGTTTCCAATTTGCGGTCGCGCGAAAATTCGCTTTGCGTCAGCGAAAGCCGCGTCGTCCCATTCACGCACTGCGCAGATTCGACCTTGATTAGCGGGACGCCGGGCTGCTTTGTAAAGTCGTGCGCAATCCGAACCAGACCTTTTGCGCCCGCGGCTTCGACAGCCGTCCATAAATCGTCGGTCTTGGTATTCGCATAAGCATGCTTCTTCATGTAGGCGCGAATGCCATCCCGCCAGACAGTCTCCCCGGCAAAGCCCTCCAGCATCGTAATGACAGCCTCACCCTTTTGATAGGTGATTGTGTCAAACGCCTGGCTGGTCTGTTCTACCGTGGTTATTTTCTGGATAACAGGATGCGTGGTCGCATAGGCATCAAGACCCATTGCACCTTCGCGGCCGTTGACGCGGTCGAGTTCGCTTTGCCAGTCGGGATTGAAGTGGGTCGTGGCCTTGCTTTCCATCCAGCTGGCGAAGCCTTCGTTCAGCCAAAGATCGTCCCACCAAGCCATGGTGACCAGATTGCCGAACCACTGATGCGCGATTTCATGCGCATCGGTCGAAAAAATGCCCTGCCGGGTGCGGGCGCTGGTGATCTTGGGGTCGTTCAGCAGCACGCGTTCAAAGGTAAAGATTGCGCCCCAGTTTTCCATCGCGCTGAAAAACTGGCTTTGCCCTGGGCCAGCGACATTATCTAGCTTCGGCAGCGGATAGGGCGTGTCGAAATAGTCGTTATAATATTCGACCAGTTTCGCCGAGGCATCGAGTGCATATTGGCCTTTCGGGCCGTTGCCCTTGCCAACGACAACGCCGACTTCGGTGGGGCCTGCCATTTTAGTGATCCGGTCGAACTCGCCGGTTCCGAAGAATAACAAATATGTCGACATCTTTGGCGACGTTCCGAAACGCACCTCTGCCTTGCCATTGCCCAGATCGCGCCGCGACGCGACCGGCATGTTGCTGACGGCCATTTGCTCGGCTGGTACGGTTGCCGTCAGGTCGAACGTCGCCTTGTAAATCGGCTCATCCCAGCTCGGCACGAAACGGCGCGCGTCGGGAGCCTCGAACTGTGTAAACAACGCGCGCTTTTCCGCGCCAGTTGTGTCCTTGTAATCCAGTGCGAACAGGCCATTGGCCTGCTGCAAAATCTTGCCTGAATAATCAATGTTGAGCGTGTAGCGGCCGGGTGCGAGCGTGCGTCCAAAGGAGATTGTCGCCGTTTGAGCGGCCGCATTGACCTTCGTGGTTGCAGGCATCGCGGCCATCCGGCCCTTGGCAACAGTCACTTTTCGAAATTCGATGTCAGCCGCGTTCAGGGTAATGCTGTCGCTGGCTTCCTTGAGCTGGAAATCGATCAATACATTCGCAACATAGCCCAAATTTGCAGCATCCGGCGTTACGCTGATCGCATAATGCAAGGGTGCGGCATTGCGCGGCAGCTGCGACGGAACATCGGTCGCGTTGGGCTTGGCTGGAGCGGCAATTGTCTGGCTGACCGGCGAAATTGCCAGCAAAGCAGCCGATGCGGCGAGCAAAGTGCGTATTTTCATTTACAGGATCCCAGCGTTACGGACGTCAGTTCTTTTGCGCCCAGATTAGAAATTCGACATTGCCTTGCGGCCCGGTAATCGGGCTCGTGGTCAGCCCGTGAACAGTCCAGTTTTTTTCGACCAACCACATCCTCACTTCGTCACAAACGCGCGAGTGCACTTCCTCGTTCCGCACGACGCCGCCTTTGCCGACTTCATTACGACCCGCCTCGAACTGCGGTTTTATAAGCGCAACGAGGTGAGCGCCGTCTGCGGCAAAGCTGAGCGGACGTTCAAGGACTTTGGCGAGGCTGATAAAACTGGCATCGCAAACGATGATTCCGATCGGCTCGGGAATATGCGCCTCGGTCAGGATGCGTGCGCTGGTTTGCTCATGGACGACCACGCGCTCATCCTGCCTCAGCTTCCATGCCAACTGGTTGGTCCCACTGTCGATGGCGTACACGCGTGCGGCGCCGCCGGCCAACAAAACATCGGTAAAGCCGCCGGTCGACGACCCCACATCCATCGCGATCAGGCCCGCAACATCAATACCAAATTCCCGAAGCGCGTGCGCCAGCTTTATCCCGCCGCGCGATACCCAGGGGTAATCGCTACCGCGCACCGATATATCTGCGTCCTCCGCAACCTGCTGACCTGGCTTTGCCGCTTTGGCTTCGCCGATGAAAACATGACCCGCCATGACCAGGGCCTGCGCGCGGGTTTTGCTGTCTGCCAGCCCCCGATCTACGATGATCTGGTCCAGCCGTGTTTTTTTGGTCGCCATAACGCAAGCCGCTAGCGGACGGATGCGCTTTTGGCCATAAGCTGTTGCCATGCAAACCCGTCACCTTATCCTGTTGCCCCTTCTGGCTCTTGCTGCCTGCGCAGCGCCCCCTCCGCCTCCTGTCCCGCAGCCCGCGCCAGCGCCACGGCCCGCCGCCATTACCGCCGCGCCTGCTGTTCAGCCTTCAGGGGACTGGATCGACTGGCCGCTTGCGTCGGGCGACTGGGTGTATCGCCGTGACGAACGTGGCTCACTTGGACTGTTCGGAGTAGCGGGCCAGGACGCGGTGGTTACCCTTCGGTGCGATGTTCAACGGCGAAGACTATATTTGGCGCGCGCCAGCGCCGGCGCGGGCTCTGCGGGAACAATCGTCATCAAGTCATCGTCGGCTATGAAGGAGTTCGCGGCGAGCCCAACCGGCGGGTCCCCAGCCTATCTTGCATCGGAGATTATGCCGACCGACCCCATTCTCGACGCCATGGCGTTCAGCCGTGGGCGGATAGCCATTGAGGCCACCGGGCAGCGGCCGGTTGCCATTCCGTCATGGGCCGAAATAACGCGAATTGTTGAAGATTGCCGGATCTGAACCGCTTCGGCGCAGAACCCCAATGTTTGCCGGAAAAAAAATTTATTACAAGACTTGTTTCGAGACTTTGTTTGATTCACTTATTGAGTCGCAGAGGGCAGATAGATGTTTGAAGCAAGCAATTTCCATTCAACGAAAGGAGGTGATCCGATGTCTCATGGTTCAGTTAAGAGGTCGGGCAATTCCGTTCGGGAGATCGGCCGCTGATCCAGTCAGCGATGCCGGTCACGGCATGAAAGCAACTTCCGGCAGCGGCACATCCGACCGCTGACCCATGTTTAAGGGCCGCCAATTCGTTTTGGCGGCCCTTTTTCGCGTTCATACGCAGGGGGTGGGTTAGATTACTGGCTCGGGGGCGTCGTGCCACCTGAACTGCCGGTTGTTCCCGATGTCGAGCCTGAACCCGTTCCGGTGCCCGTGCCGGTTCCGCCAGTGCCGCCGGTTCCAGTTCCGCCAGTGCCAGTTCCGCCAGTGCCGGTTCCGGTCGTGTCATCGGTGGTGGTTCCGGTGCCCGTCGTACCCGTTCCAGTGCCAGCAGTGCCGGTGGTACCTGCTGTTCCAGACCCGGTGGTGTCACCTGTCGTACCCATAGTATCGGTGGCGGGCATTTCGGTTGTGGTGTTCGTCGTATCATCTGCCGTGGTATCTGCGGCCTGATCGCCTGACGAGCATCCGGCAACAAGCGCGAGCGGGGCAGCTGCAAACCAAAGTAAAATTTTCATAGCAATTCTCCAAGAGGGGGGATTCAGCGAACCTGGCGCTCCAAAATTTGTTCCGGCAGCAAAGCAGAATTGGGCCGCTAACCCGCAGCCGGATGAACTTTTGTCGAATTGCCAGTGGCAAAAGTCCGGCGGATGCTTACATGGCCGATGTAGCGAAAAGGACATCCGAACATGCAGTTCATGCGTATCAGCTGGAAAATTATCGTGGCCTTGAAAGACCTGCTGGTGCTTTTGCTGCTGCTGCTATTTTTTGCCGTGCTCTTCGCAGCGCTGAGTGCGTCGCCAAATCCCGGAATCGTCCGCGATGGTGCGCTTCTTCTTAAACTCGATGGCGTGGTGTCCGAACAGCCGGCCGAGATCGATCCGCTAACAACGCTCACCTCGGCTGCGGTGCCCGTGGGCGAAATCCGTCAGCGCGACATCATCCGATCGCTCAAGCTTGCCGAAAAAGACAAGCGCATAAAGGCGGTGGTGCTCGATATGGACCGTTTCATGGGTGGCGGACAGACCAGCCTGGCGGCGATCGGCGACAGCCTCCATGCCGTCAAAAAGGCGGGCAAACCTGTTTACGCGTTCGCCACGGCCTATACCGACGACAGCTATCTGCTCGCCGCGCACGCGACTCAGATCTGGATGGACCCGCTGGGCGGACCGGCGCTTACCGGTCCTGGTGGATCACAGCCCTATTATAAGGGTTTGCTTGATCGCTTGGGTATCAAGGCCAACATCTACCGCGTCGGCACCTATAAAAGCGCAGTCGAGCCCTATATGCGATCCGACCAATCGCCTGAATCGAAGGAAGCCATAAAGGCGGTCTACGACGAAATTTGGGGGCAGTGGAAAGCGGACGTTGCCAAGGCCCGCCCGCAAGCGATAATCGAGCCGTTGCTGACCGATCCCGCTGGCGCCGCCGAAAGCGTGAAGGGCGACCTGTCCCAGCTCGCCATCGCCAACAAAATCGTCGACCGGCTTGGCGACCGGATCGCGTTCGGCAAATTCATCGCCAGCAAGGTCGGCGCCGACGACAAAAAAACAACCGGCGGATTTTCGTCCACCGAAATGGATTCGCTGCTGGCAAGCTACGGCCCGCCATCGGCAGGCAAACAGATCGGTGTCGTGACCATAGCAGGGACAATCACCGATGGTGAGGCGGGGCCCGGAACGGCCGCTGGCGACACAATCAGCGGCCTGATTTACGATGCTCTCGATACCAAAGATTTAAAGGCACTCGTCGTTCGCGTGGATTCGCCGGGCGGTTCAGTGACTGCGTCGGAAAAGATCCGGCTGGCAATTGCCGCAGCCAAAGCGAAGAAAATTCCGGTTATCGTATCGATGGCAAACCTAGCGGCAAGTGGGGGCTATTGGGTCTCGCTGCCAGCGGACGTGATTTTTGCCGAGCCTTCGACGATTACCGGATCAATCGGGATATTCGGCGTGATCCCGAGCGCGGAAGCAGGTCTTGCCAAAATAGGGGTCAATTCCGATGGCGTGAAGACGACGCCCTTGTCCGGTGAGCCCAATGTGATTGGCGGGTTTAGTCCTGAATTCGACCGCGTAGCGCAAAGCGCTATCGAAAACGGTTATCGCGATTTCATTACGCGGGTGGCGACAGCACGCAAGAAAACACCCGAGCAGGTCGACGCCATTGCACAAGGCCGCGTGTGGGCGGGCGGCACTGCACGACGGATCGGCCTGGTAGACCGCTTTGGCGGAATGAACGAAGCTCTCGCCGAGGCCGCCAAACGTGCAGGATTGAAAGGCGACGGCTGGCACGCGGTATATATAGAGCCGCAGCCAAGCTTTGCCGGAACGCTTTTGGGAGGCCTCATGCCGAAACGGGCTACCGCTTCGGCCCCGATGGACATATTCGCGCAAGCCGCCTGGCAGCAGCAATTGTTTGTGGCGCGGGTTGCCGCTGACCTTGAAATGCTCACCGGGGTACAGGGCGTTCAGGCGCGCTGCCTGGAGTGCGGCGATTTTCAACCGCCTGCAGCCATCAAGAGCGATACCGGCTGGTTGTCCGCGATTGCAAAGCTTTTTACCTAGGATTTAACCGCGCAGATAAGCCCGGACGAGGTGACGACACCCAGGATTTCGGGATCCTGGAGCGACCGGGTTCGCTTCAGGAACTGGTCGACTGTCAACTTGCCCACATCCTGATTACGCAGTTTTTTGAGACCGGACAGCTTGTTCAGCTGGATCAGCGACAACCGATCGACCATCCGGTCCGCCATGCAGGACGCGATCGGCTTGGGCAGCCCCGCATTGATCAACGCGGTCCGCACGCGCGTTTCAGGCGTTGCGCAGGAGGATAAAGCCGCCATTGCAATCAACAGGGTTCCGACCCGTTTCATTGCTTGCTCGATTTCTCGCGATCGATGGCCTCGATCAGCACTCGGCGCGCCTCGTCGGCGTCGCCCCATTTGCCGACACGAACCCATTTCTCCGGCTCGAGATCTTTGTAATGCGTGAAAAAATGCTCGATCTGTTGCATCACGATTTCGGGCAGATCGTCGCTTTCCGAAATGTTGCGATAATAAGGAAAGGTGGCATCGATGGGCACGCACAGCAATTTTTCATCGCCGCCATGTTCATCTTCAAGGTTAAGTACTGCGATGGGGCGGCAGCGCACGACGCAACCCGGCATGAATGGCGATCGGGCAATGACCAGCGCGTCAAGAGGGTCACCGTCGGGCGAAAGAGTGTGTGGAATAAACCCGTAATTGGCCGGATAACGCATCGGCGTGTGCAAGATACGGTCGACAAACAGTGCACCTGACGCCTTGTCGAACTCGTATTTGACGGGTTCGCCGCCGACGGGAACCTCGATCACAACGTTAATATTTTCGGGCGGATTTTCGCCGGTAGGGATCATGTCGATGCGCATGGGAGAGAGAGTTTCCTTGTTATTTCCGTGATCGCCGCGGCGCGAGCAGCCGGTCAATCGCCGCCTCGCCAGTGCCAGCGCGTTCGAGGTGCGGATAGCGCATGCCGCCCGAATAGGCGATATCTAATTGGTCGTAGCGTTTGTTGCGCTCGACGAGCAACCGGACAGGTGTCTTACCATCTTTCGCCGATGTAATGGCATCCGTCAGCCGTTCTTTCGAGTAAGCATAGCCATCGATCGCAATGATCTTTGCGCCGTTGACGATGTTGGCCTTGAACGCCGGACTTCCCCACATCACAGATGTAACTTTGGCATCCTTGTCGAGCGTCACGCCGAGCGAATGGATGAGATTCAGGTTACTGTTTTCCTTCATCGACTCCTTGTCGAAGATATTGGGCTCTTCCTTCCAGACCAGTCGATAGCCGCCCTTCTCAAAGCCCGTAAGCGGGGCCGGCTGCCCCGGCTGGCGCAATTTGGTGTCTAGAAATTTAGCCCAATCATAGGGCTGCACTGCGTTAAGCGTGCGGACAACTTCGTCGAAATCATAGGTCAGAACGCCCCAATCGGCATCACGCACCCCGAAAAACGCCTTGGCAAAATCGTCGAGCGACTTGCGTCCCTTCGACAGCTGCCGGATTGTCATGTCGGCGTCGAGCCAGACGAGCGAGCTTTCATTGTAATAATCCTCACCGCGCGCCTGGCTGGCGAAGGGCTTCGGCTTGCGCGCCCCGAAGATCGGATCATGCGTCGTGTCCTCAACGGATCGCCAATCGCGCCCGGCTTGTTCCGAATAGAAACCGGCATATTTGGCCCATTCGGCGAGTACCATTTCCTTCGACTGCAAGCCCGACCGAGCGCCGAGCACGAGGTCCCAATAACTGGTCTGGCCCTCATACACCCACAGCAAATTATCGCGCATCGGTGTCGAATAATTCGGTGTCCACATTGTATCAGGACGACGGAATTTGCCGTTCCAGCTGTGCGTGAATTCATGCGGAAGTAGCCCGCGTTCCGACATGTTGTCATCCCATTCGGTGAAATAGTCGGTTTCGCGCGTGTTCTCCGAACTGCGATGATGCTCGAGTCCGATGCCGCCCAGCTCTTCAGTGAGGCCGAGCAGAAATTCATAACGGTCGAAGTGCTTGGAGCCGAACAGGATCATCGCCTCATCGACCAATGCCTTGTGCGCCGCGATATGCTCGGGCTTGGCCTCAAGGAATTTGGCTTCATCCGCCCAGACATTGAGCGTCACCTTGTGCCCCAAGTCCCATTTCTTGTAATGCGGCCCGGCAAACATCGGGCTGTCAACCAGGGTTTCAAAACTTGTCGTGCCGTAATCGATCCGGTTGCCGGTGACCTTCGCGCCATCGAGCGCTGCTACGCCGGTCCAGCCGTCGGGCAGGGTGATCGATGGCTTGACCTGAATAGCGCGGGTAAAATGACCTGCAGGATAGAGCGCCACCTGCTCCCACTGCACATTCATCATGTTCGGCGTAACATTGATGCGTCCCTCGCTCTCGCGAACAGGGGCGGTAAACTGGAATTCGATGTCGACCGACGATATCCCGGCGGGAACATCCACATGGAATGCGTATACCTGGACCGGATCTCTGGTCCAGCGCAGCGTCTTTCCGCCCGAACGGATTTTCAGCCCTGTCAATTCGGCCAATGCGCCACGCGGGCCATGCTTTCCGGGCAGCCATTGTGGATAGAGCAAAATAAAAGGCTTGCCCGCCTCGACGGGAATCCGCTGTTTCACGTTGAAAACGGCGCGTCCGATGTCCGTTGCATCGACTTCCAAAATCATGGGGGCAGGCAACGGCCGATCTTCGGGTTCGGGAATGCTGGAGACAATTGGAACCGGCTGCGGCGCGCTGTTCTGCGCGTCGGCGGCGTTGGCGAGGGTGGTGGAAAGGGCGATGGCGGCAAGGAAGCGCGACATTTTTGGTGTTTTCATGGGACGCGTTTTTGGCGAAGCGCGATGCTTACGTCCACCCCAAATCCTCCCCGAACCGGGGAGGGGGACCATCCGCAGGATGGTGGAGGGGCACCTGCCAAGAACACGGTGTATGCGGCGGGTGCCCCTCCACCCCGCTTCGCGCGGTCCCCCTCCCCGTGCCGGGGAGGATTTGAGGCATTCCACTTAGGCAAAATAGCCGCTACGGCGCTTCGCAATGGCAAAAATAGTAACCCCGCAGCCCGTTCGCGGCACTCAGGATATGTTCGGCGAAACCGAAGAGCGCTTCGCGCATGTTGTCGCAACGTTCGAGCGTGTTCGGCGGCTCTATGGCTTCAAGGGGCTGCAACTGCCTGTGATCGAACCGACGGGGGTGTTTTCGCGGTCGTTGGGCGAGGCAACCGATGTTGTGTCGAAGGAAATGTATACGTTCGAGGATCGCGGCGGGGACTCGATTACGCTTCGTCCCGAATTTACTGCCGGGATTGCGCGCGCATATCTGACCAATGGCTGGCAACAATATGCGCCGATGAAATTGTCGGTGCACGGGCCATTGTTCCGCTACGAACGCCCTCAAAAGGGGCGTTATCGCCAGTTCCATCAGATCGATGCCGAGATTATCGGCGCGGCGGAGCCTCAGGCAGATGTCGAACTGCTGGTGATGGCGGATCAGTTGCTCAAGGAATTGGGCATCAATGACGGGGTAACGTTACAGCTCAATACGCTGGGCGACACCGAGAGTCGCGATGCGTGGCGCGCGGCGTTGATTGCCTATTTCAACGACCATAAGGGTGCGTTGTCAGAGGACAGCCTGGCACGGCTGGAAAAAAACCCGCTGCGTATTCTCGACAGCAAAGACCCAAAAGACCGCCCCATCGCCGATGCCGCGCCAGTGATCGACGATTATCTGTCGGGTGAAGCACAGGACTTCTTCGGTGCGGTGACGACAGGGCTGGATGCCGCAGGCGTCGCGTGGGAGCGCAACGCCCGTCTGGTGCGCGGCCTCGATTATTATCGCCACACCGCATTTGAATTCGTCACCGACCGGCTGGGCGCGCAGGGAACGGTGCTTGGCGGCGGGCGTTATGACGGGTTGATTGAGAATTTGGGCGGGAATGCGACACCGGCGGTCGGTTGGGCTGCGGGGATTGAGCGGTTGGCGATGTTGGTGGATTCGCCGCAAGATTCGATATTGGGCGCAGTTGTAATTCCTGTCGACGCAGAGGCGGAACCGGCAGCTCTTGAAGTCGTGACGGGTTTGCGCCGCCGCCAAGTCGGTGCCGATATGGCCTACAAGGGCAATCTAAAAAAGCGTTTGCAAAAAGCAAGTAATCAAGGCGCGCTTCTCGCGGTGCTTGTTTCGGCAGATGGTTGGAAGCGTAAAGAATTAGAGGTAAAGAAACTGCGATCTGGCGAACAAATCACGATTTCCGACAACTTGGAATTGGATGTCGATTGGTCGGACGAAGTATATCTTCTTTCAGTGTCCGAGCGGTATGGCATCGGACGAAAGAATATCGACATTGGTTCGGATGGCCGCTGGGGTTTCCACGGCAACGCACCGGCCGAAGAATGACCAAAATCTCTGCGTCTCTGCGCTTCTGCGCGAACCCCTTTTTTCGTCACCCCCGCGAAGGCGGGGGTCCAACCCCTGACCGCTCCGCAAGGACGACATTTCAGGAGTTGGATTCCCGCCTGCGCGGGAATGACGAAATGGGTGTGTGGGTTGGCGGCTCTTGTTTCGGGGTTGCAGCGTTGTGAAAATCTCCCCGCAACGTATCGCGATGATTGAATCGCGTTTTGCCGAGCTTGAGGCGCGGATGGCTTCGGGGCAGTTGGAGGGCGATGCCTTTGTTACTGCTTCGAAGGAATATTCGGAGCTGGAGCCAGTCGCCAAGGCCGCTGCCAACGTCCGGCGGCTGCGCAAGGAAATCGAGACCTTGCAGCATATGGCCAAGGATTCGTCCGACCCCGACCTGCACGATATGGCGGTCGAGGAGCTGGAGGATGTCACGCATCAGCTTTCCGATGCCGAAACCAGTCTTGCCATCTCGCTTCTGCCGAAAGACGCCGCCGACGAGCGCCCCGCTATGCTCGAAATCCGCGCTGGCACCGGGGGCGATGAGGCGGCGTTGTTCGCGGGCGACCTGTTCCGCATGTACGAACGCTACGCGGCGGGGCAGGGGTGGAAAATCGAGCCGATCTCGGTCAGCGCGTCAGACGTCGGCGGGTTCAAGGAAGTTGTCGCCTCGATCAAGGGCAATAAAGTGTTCGCCAAGCTGAAATATGAAAGCGGCGTCCACCGCGTGCAGCGCGTGCCGGTCACCGAAAGCGGCGGGCGAATCCACACCAGCGCGGCAACCGTTGCGGTGCTGCCTGAACCGACCGAAGTCGATATCAATATCGAGGCGCGGGATTTGAAAATCGACGTCTACCGCGCGTCCGGCGCAGGCGGGCAGCACGTGAATACGACCGACTCAGCCGTCCGCATTACGCATTTGCCGACCGGCATTGTCGTGACCTGCCAGGACGGGCGCAGCCAGCACAAGAACAAGGAACAGGCGATGCAAGTGCTGCGCGCGCGGATGTACGAGAAAGAACGCGAAGAAGCGCAAGGCGCCGAGGCCGAGGCGCGCAAGGCAATGGTTGGCTCGGGCGACCGTTCGGAGCGGATACGGACTTATAACTTCCCGCAAGGCCGGGTTACCGATCACCGGATTAACCTGACTTTGCACAAACTGCCCGAGATATTGGAGGGCGGCGGTTTGGGGGAGTTGGTCGATGCGCTGATCGCCGAGGATCAGGCGGAGCGGATGGCTGGGTTGTCGGAGTAGGCCCAGTCCCTCTCCCCCTGCGGGAGAGGGTTGCGAAGACTTGCAAACTTGTTTGCTAGTCGTAGCTGGGTGAGGGGGCTGCGACGTCGAAACCCCTCACCAACTTCGCCTAACGAGCAAGCTCGCAAGGCTTCGTATCCTCTCCCGCAAGGGGAGAGGGGATTTAAATTAAATTTCCAGCCCCTTATGCTCCAACTTCGGCAGCACATATCTGGCAAACATATCGCACTCATTGATATGCGGATAGCCAGACAGGATAAACGCTTCGATACCCACCGCGCGATACGCATTGAGCTTCGCCAGCACTTGATCGGGATCGCCGACAATCGCTGCACCGCAGCCTGAGCGGGCACGGCCGATGCCGGTCCACAGATTTTCTTCCAGATAGCCGTCATTGGCTTCGGACTGCGCGCGCAACTCCGCCTGATGCGCGACGCCGAAGGTCTGGGTGTCGAGGCTTTTGTTGCGGATCGCCTCGCCTTGCTGCGCGTCAAGTTTCGACAGCAGCCGGTCGGCATAAGCCCGCGCTTCGGCCTCGGTTTCGCGAACGATGACATGCGCGCGAAAACCGTATTTCAATTTGCGCCCGAACTTCGCTGCGCGTGCGGTCATGTCCTCGATGAGGCCTCTCGCACCCTGCACAGTCTCGGGCCACATCAGATACACGTCGCAGCCTTCGGCGGCGGCTTCCTTTGCGGCTGGCGACAGGCCACCGAAATAGAGCGGCGGGCATTTGCCGTTGACCGTTTTCATTCGCGGCGGGTCGAGGTCGATTTTGTAATGCTCGCCGTCGATGTTCAGATGCTCGCCGTTGAGCAGCGTCTTCAAAATCTGCATCGCTTCGACAGTTCGCCTATAGCGTGGCTCGCTGTCCATTTTCTCGCCGGGCAGGTCGGACGAGATAATATTGATGTTCAGTCGTGATTGCCCTCCGGGGGTGGCACCCGCAATCTGGTCGAGTGTCGCGATCTGTCGCGCCAGTTGCGGCGGCCAAGCTTCGCCGATACGCACCGCCATCAGCAGTTTGATCCGGCTGGTCAGCGCAGCAATCGCGCTCGCAAAGGCGGTGGTATCGAGGCCAAGCGCATAGCCCGAGGGCAGCAGGATATTGTCGAACCCGCCCTTTTCGGCGGCGAGGACGATATTGCGGCAATGCTCCCAGCTTGAAGCGAGCATCGGGTCGGGGACGCCCAGAAACTCGTAATCATCATCGCAGAGCGCAGAGAACCAAGAGACTTCGACGGGATTCACGGCAAGGGAACTCCTCGTGCGGCGACCAACACACTGTACCAGTCGGCGCGGGTCCATACCACTTTGAACGCATCGGCGGCTTCGGCAATACGCGCCGGGTTTTGCGAGCCGACAATGGGGATTGGCCGCGCGGGATGCGCCATAATCCAGCTATAGGCGGCAGCGGTACGCGAGACGCCGTGCGCGGCGGCAACGCCCGACAAGGCGGCGGCGACATTCTGCTCGCGTTCATTGGTCGGGTCACCAATGCGGCCGCCACCCAAAGGCGACCAGGCGAGGACGCCCAAGTCCATCGCGATGGCTTGGTCGAGCTCGCCATTCTCGATGGTGTCGATACGAAGCGGCGAAAGTTCGGGTTGCGTTGAAACGATGGGAACGGGGCAGAATTGTGCGAGCGTGGCGATTTGTGTCTGCGTAAAATTCGATACGCCGAAAGCGCGGATTTTGCCCGCATTCACCGCATTCTCGACGGTGCGCGCAATTTCCTGCGGATGGGTGAGGATATCGGGCCGGTGGATTTGCCACAGGTCTATTTGTTCAACTTTCAATCTTTCTAGTGATTTATCAATGGCTTGTACAAGATAATGGGCGCTGCTATCATAAGGTACGGGTGGAGTAATGCCTCCTTTGCTCGCCACCACCATCCGCGAACGTAGGTCAGGTGATTCTGCAAGCACCCGCCCCAACAACTCTTCCGCCTTGCCGAACCCCTGCTCGCCAAAGCCGTAAATATCCGCAGTGTCGAACAGGGTAATGCCTGCGTCAAATGCTGCATCAATGGCGGCGCGGGCGGCGGAAATTTCAAGGCCTGCGAACCGCCACATGCCCCATGCGAGGCTGGAAATCTCTATCCCGCTTTTGCCCAAGTGGCGGGTCGGCGATGGTTTGGTCAATGTCATTTTTTACTCTTCTTATGGGGAGGGGAGGTAGATTCGCGCAGGACCAGTTCGTGCGGCAGGCGGCGATGCTCGATCCCGCCTTCGCCGAACAACAGGTCGGCAGCGGTTGAGGCGAGATCGCGCACCGGCTGGCGGATGGTCGTGAGCGGCGGCCAGACGACGCGGGCAAGCGTGGTGTCGTCGAAGCCTGCGACCGAAAGCTGCTCAGGTACCTGGATGCCACGTCGGTGCGCGACCGCCAATACGCCGGAGGCCATATCATCGTTCGAAGCGAACACCGCAGTCGGCGGCACTCGGAGCGCGAGAAATGTCTCGGTCGCCGCACCGCCGCTTTCAAAATCGAACTGTCCGTCGGCAATCAGGTCGGGATCGACGCTGATGCCGACACGGCCAAGCGCGCGTTCATATCCCGCCTGCCGCTCGGCGCTCGCCATATGGTTCGGGTGGCCTTTAATAAATGCGATCCGCCGGTGGCCGATATTGATGAGATGAGTCGTCATGTCATCGGCGGCTTGGGTGTCGTCCATGAACACCGAACTCGTCAAAGCATGATTTGTCCCCGGCGAAATCCGCACGAACGGAATGTTCATCGCCTCAAGCGCTGCCAACACCGGCGCACAATCGGTCACTGGCGAGGATAATATCGCGCCATCGACGTGCGTTTGACGCACCATGCCACGCACCTGTTCGCCGACTTCGGGGTCGGCAACATCGACCGGCTGAGCAATAAGCCGCATGCCCTCTTTGAGGCACCGGTCCCAGCACCCTTGCAGGATCTGGTGCATGTAATAAGGCGAGTGATTGTCGTAGATGAGTGCGACCTGCCCGGACTTTGTTCCGGCAAGAATGCGCGCTGCAATGCTCGGGCTGAACCGCAATTCCGACATTGCCGCATCGACCTTTGCCTTGGTCGCGGCGCTCACATAGGGATGGTTATTCAACACGCGGCTTACCGTCTTCACCGCCACGCCAGCAAGCTTTGCGACATCGCGGATGTTCGACCGCGTGTTCATACCCCGAACTCCTCCCCAATGGAGGCGAACAATGCCGCAAATGCGCTATCTTTGCGAGTAAAAACCGGAGGTTGGCCATGTGGCGCAGCTATTTTATGGGCTCCGGCAAGATAGGCTTTGCCCGACCACAGATGCATCCATTCGCCGTCCGGTAACACGACGTCACGGCCATCCTGTCCTTCCTCCACGACCGGCGCAACAATCATGTCAGCCCCGTACAGATACTGGTCCTGGATCGCGTAATATGCCGGATCGTCGTAATGCAGGAACAGCGGGCGCTGAAGCGGCAAGCCGGTTGCAGCGGCCTCATCGCATAATCCTCGCACATAAGGTGCCAGACGAGCGTGTACTGTGCTCATCCGTGCAAAATGGGCGAGGATCTCAGCGCTGCTGTCGAGTTGAAGATTGTCGTCCGGACGATTGCCCTCATGACTGCGCATCACCGGTGTGAAGCAGGCAAGGTCGATCCAGCGGTGCATGAGTTCCGCCGTGCGCACCACCCCGTGCAGGCTGGTATAGCCGCCCAGATCGCTGTGGCTGTAGGCGTTGCCGAGCAAGCCTGCCGACAACGCCGCGGTAATCACTGTGTTGATGCCATCATGCCGGGAGAAATCGACGCACTGGTCGCCGGCCCATAACAAGGGGCAATAATGCTGAACACCCGAAAAGCCTGCGCGCATGAAGAACATTGCCTCGCCGGTTTTGCCCCGCGACGCGATGGCATCGGCGTTGACCTTCGCCCAGAGCACCGGCCAGCGATTATGCGCCTCCATGGGATCGGAGCCATCGAAGAGGCGCACATCCGTTGGAAGATACTCACCAAAATCGGCCATCCAGCCAGACAAGCCGAAATCTAGCATTTCCCTGCCGATAATGCGTTCGGAAAACCAGGTCGCGGCTTCGGGGTTTGTAAAATCGACAACGCCTGCGTCAAATTCGCCAAAGTCGACAGCATAAGGTTCGTCAGCGTCCTGCCGCAGCGCCAGAAATCCTGCCGCTAGCGCCTCTTTGTAGAGAGCACCATCGACAGCAAGATAGGGGTTCACATAACCCAGAAAGCGAACGTCCTGTTCGGCGAGAGATGCGATTTTGGCGGGGAGATCGGGGTATCTGTCCGCGTTCCACCGCCAGTCCCAAAACAACCTTTTGCCGAAATTGGTCTGGCGGATGCCGACCCAATCCTCGCACCACAGGCCGCTGATCGCAGCGCCCGATGCCGCGATTTTCTCAAGCCGCCCGAAACTTGCCTCGCCGTCCTTCAAACCGACAATCGCGCCAGAAATCGCCCAGTCGGGCAGCACGGGTTGTCGGCCAAAGCGATCCGATAGGGCCGTGACCAAATCGGGCAGGGTTGCTGCGCCAGTAAGCTCGAGGTCGAAATTGGCCCGCCAGCATTCGATGCCGACCGAGTCGGCTCTGGTCAGATCGAGTACCGAATAAGCGGCGCTATCCAGATGAACGGCGTATCGCGCGGAGCTTAGCCACGTTGGCTGCGGATAATTGGTCGTCCAATAATCGCCGCCAGCCAAAGCTTGAGCATCCATCTTTTGTGTAAGCTCGGTCGTCTTGTCGCGGCCAACGCCGGGTTCGGATGTCCAAAATGGAAAGCGCCGACCGTTGAGCCTGAGGTACGACATCTGTTCGCCGCCGCCCCAAAATGTTTCGCCTTTGCTTTTCTCCATTTTCAACCATAGTCGGTTAATTGTGGCATCGGTGCATCTGACTTTCAGGACGGCACCTCTAACAGTCGGCTGGAATCCGATAGCCAGGATCGACTCGGGTTTCTCGCTGCTCCACAAACGAATGGCGCCGTTGTCATTGGCGAAATTGTCGAGAGTCCATTCACCAGCGATAGTGTCGCTAATATTGAAATTGCCGCGAACCATTTCCACGTGCGGGTTGCCAACGCCTATCCTGATGGCAGGCGCAACGTTGCGGTGACTTAGCAGACGGCGGCTGCCGTACAGGATGTCGAAACCATCGGCGTACATCTGCAAGTGGATCGCCAAAACTATCTCCCGGACCGGTAACATTTCCCGGATATGGCATCCTTGCCACAGTGTCCCGCAGAAATTCTTCAGTCATATGACACCGCTAGACAGACGGAGTCAATCTGGTAAGAAACCTCCGTTCATCGACGGTATGACCCAATAAAGCTTTTCTTGCTTGCGGCAACTCAAGTAAACTAGTTGAGAATAGGGCAGCCAAATTAAGGGAGGTTCCAGATGCGACTGTCAGTATCCAAAAATCGCGGGCCAATCCGCACCATATTGTTCGCGAGTACGACGTTAGCGCTTGGCCTCTCGGTGCCAGCAATCGCGCAGGATACGGTTCCCGAAGACGATTCGTTTAGCAATGAGATCATCGTCACGGCGCAAAAGCGCGAACAGAATATCCAGGACGTTCCGGTTGCCGTTTCGGTGATTTCAGGCGAAGCGCTTGAACGGCAAGGCGGCGTCAACATCGAGAATGCGCAATATCTCGTTCCAAGCCTCAACTTCCGCAAGTCTGGCACCGCGCTAAATCAGTCGCTGTATTTGCGCGGCGTCGGCACAACGACCTTCTCAATTGGCGGTGAGCCTTCTGTCGGAACCGTGCTCGACGGCGTTGTGCTCGCCCGCTCGGGCGAAGCGTTCAGCGACCTTGTCGATATCGAGCGCATCGAAGTGTTGCGGGGACCGCAAGGCACGCTGTTCGGCAAGAACGCCAGCGCTGGCGTCATCAACATCGTCAGTCGCCGTCCGAGCGACACGTTCGGCGCATCGCTTGAGGCTGGCTATTTCTTTGGTAATGGCCGGGAATACCGTGTGCGCGGCGCCGTCGATGCGCCGTTATCCGAGAAAATCGGTGCTCGCGTGACGGGTTTCTATTCGAACTGGAATGGCAACATAAAGAATGAGACGCTCGGCCGCCGCGTCAACGGTTACGAGCGTTACGGTTTTCGTGGCATTGTCGAAGCGAAGCCCAACGACAATGTCACGCTCACCCTGATTGGTGACTGGCGCAAATCTAATGACGATTGCTGCGCCGGAGTCATCGGCTCGCCAGCACGTAACGCCGATAATTCGACGTATGCCGCATTTACCGCCCGGGCAGCCACCGCGCTGCCGCCGTTGCTCGGGGATCGCACCCGCCGCGTCCGGCAGAATCTGCTGACGCAGGCGCTCGAAAAGGCATGGGGTGTGTCGTTCCAGGCTGACATTGAAAGTGATGGCGGCCCGACAGTTACGTCGATCACCGCCTATCGCAAATATGACAGCAACGAGATCCGCGACGGCGATTTCCTTGACCAGCCCTATGTCGGCATCGCGCAAAGTCATGATTTCGGTCCGCAAACCGGCAATACCTTTACGCAGGAATTACGGCTGACTTCCCCTTCGGGCCAGTTCCTCGAATATGTTGCGGGGCTATATTATTACAACGCGTCACAAGAGCGCACGTTTACCCGCTCGAATATTGCCTGCACGGCCTCGACGCTGCCCGTGCAGGGCGTGCTGACGCCATGCTCGACTGCGCCTGGCGCCTCGACGATAACTTTTCCGGTGGGGATAGCCAATTTCGGTACCACGTTCAAAAATATGGCGGCGTTCGGTCAGGCGACCTTCAACTTTAGCGATCGCTTCCGGGCGATTGCCGGACTGCGCTACACGCATGATCAGCTGAACGGATTTCATATCCGTACGACGCCGGTTCCGGGTGCATCGAATGCTGTTTTCGATCAGGGTGTTTATGATGAGTATATCCGTCAGATCAGTCTTGGCGCGACGCCAGCTGCCGCTCAGTCGGCAGCCGTCCTCGCATCGAACGGTGTGCCCTTCCGTCAGAAAGTTACGAACAACAATCTGTCGGGCAAAGCCGGACTTCAATTTGATGTTTCTGACGATGTCATGGCCTATGCAACCTACTCGCGCGGCTACAAGGGGCCCGGCCTCAATATCTTCTTCAACCTGCAATCGAACGGCACGCCGCCACTCGCCGACGAAACCGGCGACAGTTACGAAGGCGGACTGAAGACGAGCATGCTCGACGGCCAGCTGACGCTTAACCTCGCTGGCTATTATGCGAAGTACAAGAATTTCCAGGCGAACAATCCCGACTTCGTGCTGGGTCAGCGGGTTACGCGGTTCACCAATGCCGGAACCGTTTCAACACGCGGGTTTGAGGCTGACCTGCTGTATCGCCCATCGGACGAATTCACGCTTTCGGGTGGGGTTGCCTATACCGACGCCAAAGTGGACAAGTTCCGCCTGCCGCCCGGGGCGCCGCTGACCGACCAGGTTCCCGATGGCGCGACACTGCCGTTTTCGCCAAAGTGGAAGGCGTCTCTTGGCAGCACCTACACCATCCGTACGGGCGGCTTTGCCGATGTCGAACTCGGCGCCCAGGGATCCTATCAAAGCTCACAGCTTTCGCTCCTGGTCGCTAGCCCGCTGATTACCGAAAATAGTCGGATCAAGGATTATGGGCTGCTCGACCTGTCGATTGCATTGGTTGGCGCAGACAACCGGTACAGGATTTCATTCCTTGCAAAGAATGTCTTCGACACCAGCTTTGCTGCATCGATCGTCGATGGGGGGCCGTTGTCTGCGGGCAATACCGGCAGCTCCAGCTATCGTTACATCATTCCGCGTGAGGCAGATCGCTATTTCGGGATCAATGCCAAGGTCAATTTTGGCGGCTAACGCGAACCATAATCGAATTCTGGAAAGGCTGGAATCCCAGAGGGTTCCGGCCTTTTTCGCTTTATGATTGGAAGGATTAAGCCAGGACGGGTGGTGCGAGACCAGTAGCAAACCACCCGTCCTTGCTTGAGTGGGTGTTGAACGTAAATAGATATGCACTGCATGTGCCAATATATAAAAACGCTTTTTATTCAATGATATAGATGATTAAA
>CALRMO020000016.1:0-26996 GCA_943369235.1 Sphingomonas paucimobilis | reverse complement strand
CGACGCCGTCGAGGCGCAGGAAGCGGTTACTGTTTATGGCGACTATGATGTCGACGGAGCAACCAGCGCTGCGCTTCTCATCCGCCTGTTGCGTTCCTTGGGACTGCCTGCCGGATATTATATTCCCGACCGCCTGATGGAGGGCTACGGGCCTTCGGGTGAAGCGCTGGTTCGCATTGGCGAGGGTGGAAGCAAGCTGATCGTCACCGTCGATTGCGGGGCAATGGCGTTCGAGGCGTTGTCCCAGGCAAAGGCCGCAGGTCTGGAAGTTATCGTCGTCGACCATCACAAATGTGCCGCCGACTTGCCTCTGGCTGTTGCGCTGGTCAATCCGAACCGGCTTGACGAGTGCGATGAAGCCGCCTCGCATGGCCATCTGGCGGCGGTCGGCGTCGCCTTCCTGCTTGGGGCGGCAATTATCCGCGTGCTTCGCGGCAGAGGCTATTTTGCCTCCCGGCCCGCGCCGAAACTGATGGAACTGCTCGATCTGGTCGCGCTCGGGACGGTCGCCGATGTGGCGCAAATAAGGGGCCTCAACCGCGCGTTTGTCGCGCAGGGACTTAAGGTCATGTCGGCGCGCCGCAATATCGGCATGGCCGCGCTTATCGAAGCGAGCCGCCTTACCCGCGCACCCATATGCTCCGACCTAGGTTTTGCCCTCGGTCCGCGAATCAACGCCGGCGGCCGGGTCGGCAAATCGGATCTGGGCGTTCGGTTGCTGATTACCGAGGATGCTGTCGAGGCGCGCGAAATTGCGCTTGAACTCGACCGGCTGAACGGCGAACGTCGCACGATCGAGGCTCTGGTGCAGGAACAGGCCGAGGAGATGATCGCCGGCCAGCACAACCGTGCCGTTGCCGTGCTCGCTGGCAAAGGCTGGCACCCCGGCGTGATCGGCATCGTTGCTGGACGGATAAAGGAAAAGACAGGCAAGCCGTCGCTTGTCATTGCCATCGACCAAGAGGGAATCGGCAAGGGTTCCGGCCGTTCGATTGCCGGTGTTGACTTGGGTGCAGCTATCATAGCGGCGAAAGATGCGGGCTTTCTGGAGGCCGGCGGTGGTCATGCAATGGCAGCGGGACTAACCGTGCGCGAAGACAGGATCGAAGCGCTCGCCGACTGGCTTGATGAGCGGCTGGCCACCGACGTGCTGCGCGCATCGGGAAGCAAGGCGTTGCTGATCGATGCAATCATAACGCCTCGCGGACTTAACCCGATATTTGTCGATGCGATGGAATCAGCGGGTCCCTATGGTATGGGATGGCCCGGGCCGCGCGTGGTAACCGGACCCGTGCGCGTTATCAAATGCGATGTCGTCGGCAAGGATCATGTGCGCGCAATCGTTGCGGGTGACGATGGCCATTCCTTCAAGGCGATGGCGTTTCGCCAGGGCGAAAACGCGCTTGGGCAGCAATTGCTTCTTGGCGAGCGTGGCCGCAAATACTGGTTGGCCGGCCGCGCCAAGACCGACGATTGGGGTGCGTCTCCCAAGGCCGAACTCCATATCGACGATGCCGCTTTCGCCAATTAATCTTACGCTTGACCTTCCCCACCCGAATCCGTAAAGGCGCGGCTCGCCAAGCGATTGGCCCCTTCGTCTAGCGGTTAGGACGCGGCCCTTTCACGGCTGAAACACGGGTTCGATTCCCGTAGGGGTCACCAACTTTTTGACAATTGCTCCAAGCCTTGGCACCGATACGTAGCATGATATCCGTGCTGAAATATCAGGCGTCTGTAGCACGCGCCAAGCGTTCGCTGTGCGTCACACCAAACTATATCGCGCGTGATCGATACGCTTGGTCAAATGTGACACAATCCTCTATAACGACGAAAGCTGCCTGTTGTGCCATTACTTGATGGCCCCCTCTCGACCGGCTCTTTTCCGTTAGCGGCTTCGCTTACCAAATCCTGTGGTTAGTCCTGTCCAAAAAGTTCAGAGCAACGGCGATTTTTGGCGAACGTTCTTTGGTGTCTCTACCGCATCGACAAACCATACCACAACCAAAGCCATAAATCCCATCATTGCAGGGGTGCGGAGGGGATAATCTGAAAGACTAGCGATTGCCAATATGATGATAACAACGCTTGCCACGCGGCCCGTTGCTACACCTGCCCGGCTGTCGTCCATGTGTAGCCAAAGCGTTACGGCGCGCCGGATATAGATCGTTAAAGAGGTAATAAGCAAAACAGCTCCGGGAATTCCAAAAGTAAGTATCGTCTCCAGCCAATCGTTGTGGAGCCTGTTAAGATAAGTGGCATTCAAAAGGACGAGCATCTCGTCTTTTTGAAAAACTGCTGCAAAAGCGCCCGGTCCAAAACCAAATGGAAAATATTCCCAAAACAGATTTAAACTCGAATTCCAAAAATCAGAACGATTTACCGATCCGACCGGATCAGTAAATACACGCTCTATTGCAGTAGCTCGCGAAAAGTATATGGCTAGAAAAATGATACATGCTAACAGTGCAACCACTACAATAGGAAAAAATGTTCTATTTATAGACCGCTGGCGGTCAATACCGGACGATGAAAAATATAATATATAACTACCAATTAATCCAAAAAAAGTAACAAGCAATCCAGAGCGTGAGCCAGTCGCCAAGATCAAGAGAATAAGAACAAAAGAAAGAGAAATCACGATTATTGATTGCGCACGATTTGTTTTATTTTTGTCAAAAATAGACCTGATTGAAAAAATTGCAAGAATCGGAAAAAGACACGCTAAAAATACAGCTGCATGATTGCGATTAGCAAAAAGGCCAACAGCGCTTCCATTATTTGTTATACGGTACAGGTAGAGAGAGCTATTTACACTTCCTGACAATTGCAATATGCCGATAAAAGCCGAAATCGATCCTAAAAAAATAATTACCGGAAATGTATATTCGAGTTCAACCCGATTTAATTGGATCGCAAACAAAAAAACGGCCAGCGGCGCGAACAATGAAAACACTGACTGCAGTGCTGCATGGGGCGTGATTGCCAAAATGCGTGTCCTGCCCCATATATCAGCAGTAACGCTGATTTTGTCCATTTCGTTTGAAGCTCTCGAAAGCTTGTCAAATTCCCCTGGCAGAGGCAGAATATAAAAAACAACTATAAGAAAAATCAAAAAGAAACCAGTGAAAATCCATTTTTTTTCTTTCAAATGCTGCTTTTTTAAGGTTGTTGCTGCCACGGCGCAAAAAATGATCATCAGAGGATTTAGTATTACTAGCGATTGAACATCGTCTCGGGATGAGCCGCCCATAAAAAAAATCATTGTGAGCGCTAAAACAAGACCCAGGAATTGTAGCGATGGCATCGCAGAGCGATTTATGAGAGACAAATTTTTATCCTGTTACAAATCCTGTCGCGCGAATCCAATGTTCCGGTGACTAACAATGGCTATCACCCTGCAAATATGTTTAAAAATATCCCACTGCAAGCGCATAAATACGACCGGCAAACAGTGTCTCACATTCTCAAAAAATTGTGGCTTTGTTCGAATGCTTCGGTTACCTGCGACAGCCATATATGACGGGCCCGACGGCTTGCAACGCTAAGTTAGGCGCAGCGAATGCCGGTACAAGGATAAAGATGTTAAAGAATTCCACCCCAGCACTGGGCATTACAAATTCGGGTGCTCTAACCGATGAAATTGAACAAGAACGAGGCTTGGCTCCTCCGCTCCTTTTGCAATACTGGCAAATCGTGCTGCGTTGGAAATGGCTGATTATTGGTATCACATTTGCCGCAGTGGCTGTGGGGCTAATTGCGACATTATTGGCGACACCGCAATATACTGCGACTTCGCGCATTGAAATCAGTCGTGCGCAAAAAAACGTTACCAACGTAGAAAGCATTGAGTCAGCCGAAGAAGGTCGTGATCTGGAGTTTTACCAGACACAATATTCCTTGCTTCAGGCGCGGTCATTGGCCGAGAGGGTAGTGCGCCAGCTGCGTTTGGGATCGAACGATGGCTTTTTCCAAGCGCATGGCGTGGATCCTGCCGATGATGGGCTTTTTGCATCTAAATCAGATAAACAGTTGAGTGCGGCCGATCGACAGAAGCGAGATTCAAAGGCCGTTCGTCTTCTTATGCAGCACATTGCCATTTCCCCAATTCGCGGTTCAGCCTTGGTGGACATTAGTTACACCAGCGCGGATCCTGGCTTGTCGGCTCAAATAAGCAATGCATGGACAGAACAATTTATTGTTCAAAGTATGGATCGCCGCTTTGCGTCTACCGCCGATGCCAGAAAGTTTCTTGAGGGGCGGCTTGCGGACCTTCGTGCACGAGTTGAAACTTCTGAACGTGACGTTGTGAATTACGCGTCTGAAAAAGGTATTGTTGCATTAGGAACGACTAAAAGTGTCGACGGGAAGACTGAAGTTGAACGCACTCTGGTTTCTAGTGATCTTGAAGCTTTAAATGCCGCCTTGGCGGCGGCCACTGCAAATCGCATTGCCGCCGAAAGCCGCGCACGTGGGCGTAACGGTGGGGCTAACTCAGACGCATTGGGCAATATAGCCATTTCGCAATTGAGGCAAAAGCGTGCCGAAACTGCTGCCGAATACGCAAAAATGTTGGTTCAATTTGAGCCAGGTTACCCTGCGGCTCGGGCGCTCGATGAACAGATTAGGGCATTGGATCGAAGCATTGCGCAGGAAGAAAGTCGCGTCCTTAACAGCAGGTCATCCGAGTTTAACGAAGCTGCCCAGCGCGAGCGGGATCTGAAACGGGAAGTCGATCAGCTCAAAGCTCGCATGGACCGCCAACAGCGCGATAGCATTAACTACAACATTTACCAGCGTGAGGCTGACACCAATCGTCAACTTTATGACGGGCTTTTGCAACGTTATAAAGAAATTGGGGTTGCCGGTATTGGCGCAAACAATATCGCAATCGTGGATCAGGCCAAGGTGCCTGAAAAGCCCTCTGCGCCAAGTTTGCCTCTGAATATTGCAATTGCATTGTTCGCAGGCATCGGTTTGGCCGCTATAGCGACTTTTGCCCTCGATCAGATCGATGAAGGAATTCGCGACCCAGGCCAGGTCAATCGCCTGTTGCAAGCGCCTTTACTCGGAAGTGTTCCTGACGCTGAGCAAGACGACGCGCTAGCTCTTTTAACAGATCCGAAATCAATGATCTCTGAAGCCTATTTGAGCATCCGTTCAAACTTGGCCTTTAGCACGGACCACGGGGTTCCTAGTGCGCTAATGGTCACGAGTACCCGACCGGCCGAAGGGAAGTCGACTACAAGCCTTGCGTTAGCAACTGTTCTGGGCCGGACTGGTAAAAAGGTACTCTTAATCGATGCCGATATGCGGTCTCCTTCGATGCATCAGTTCCTGAAGCTGGAAAACAAACTCGGATTGAGCAACTTTCTGGCAGGGGATAATGAATGGCAAAGCATGATTGCGGCGTCACTACAAAAAGGCCTGCACCTTCTTCCTGCAGGACCGATGCCACCGAGCGCATCGGAACTTCTGAGTAGCGATCGCATGCTGATGTTGGTCCGACAGCTGGCTGATCATTTTGACCATATTGTGGTTGATGCACCCCCAATTCTCGGATTGGCGGATGCCCCGCTGCTCAGCCGGGCTGTCGAGGGTTGTATATTTGTCGTGGAAGCAGAGGGCGTTGCGGTTAGGGGTGTGAAGTCGTCGCTCGGACGTCTTCAGGCCGTTCACGCACATGTATTTGGCGTGGTACTTACAAAGTTAAAGCACCGCCAAGCCGGCTATGGCTATGGCTATGGCTATGGTTATGGCTATGGTGATAATGCAAATGGTGCCCCGGCTGCCCGCTAACTGACAAGGTACATTGCTATTGAAGCACTTCTGCGTGGCAGCATCACAGAAAGTCGGAACTGAGGCCGCAATAAATGGACTAAGTCACGCACTGGCTGTACGGAAAGAACAGATATGGTCAAGCGGTCGTTCGACATGTTGATTGCATTATGCGCGTTGGTCGCGCTCCTGCCCTTTTTGCTGCTTCTAGCAGGGGTGGTGCGGTGCTTGCTTGGTGCACCAGTATTGTTTCGGCAAGAGCGCCCCGGTCTTCACGGTCGACCATTTGTAATGTTTAAATTTCGAACGATGAAGGACACGCGTGACGCAAACGGCCGATTGCTCTCGGATATCGATCGTATCACGAGCTTCGGCCAGTTGTTACGATCGACAAGCCTTGATGAGTTGCCCGAACTTTGGAATGTACTTCGAGGCGAGATGAGCCTTGTTGGACCCCGTCCATTGCTGATGGAATATCTGCCGCTCTATAACGAGCATCAAATGCGTCGTCACAACTTACGTCCGGGAGTTACGGGTTGGGCGCAAATCAACGGCCGCAATTCTCTCAGCTGGGAGGAAAAGTTTGCACTTGATGTTTGGTACGTCGAAAATCACTCATTCTGGCTCGACCTCAAAATCATTGTTAAAACGGTTGCCAAAGTTCTTTTCAAAAGCGGTATCAGCGCAGACGGCAACGTCACGATGCCCCGCTTTGAAGGGTCAAAGTGACCCGTCTTTTTGGTATTTACGGAACAGGGGGATGTGCCCGAGGTATCATGCCATTAGCTGTTGCTCAATATGGGGATGAGACCACGCGGTTCGTTTTCATTGATGACAAATCTAGCAAAAGCAGATGTAATGGCTTCGACATCCTAAGCCTTACCGATTTCATTGAAGCCGATGCGGACAACAGGCAGGTTGCGGTTGCTGTCGCAAATCCTCTCCTACGACAACGAATTGTGCAGAATTGCGTTGTCCAGAAACTCGAATTTTTTGCGGTATGGGCCGAGCAAACTGTTAAAATGCACGATGTTAACATCGGCGTGGGCGCACTAATTTCGCCTTTTGTCACTTTTACCAGTAATATTGTAATAGGCAGCCATTTTCATGCCAACTTATACTCTTACGTTGAACACGACTGCGTTATCGGAGATTTTGTAACTTTTGCCCCTGGCGTACGATGCAATGGAAATGTACAAATTGGTAATAGAGCCTATATCGGCTCTGGTGCCGTAATTCGCCAGGGAAGTGAGCATAAACCTCTCATAATTGGGAATGACGCAATTGTCGGAATGGGTGCCGTCGTTACAAAAGACGTCCCAGCCGGTGTCACAGTTGTCGGTAATCCTGCCCGCATAATGAAGCGCTAGAGCGAATTCTCCTGCCCTCAGCGAGATGCTTCGGTTAAGACAGCAAAAACCGTGTCGCATACACGATCGATTTGGGCGTCGGTGATCGTCGGATGCGTGAGGAACATCATACTGGTTTCACCTAAACGCAGCGCATTCGGCAATCGCTGAACAGGCCGCCACGCAGTTCCGTTAAAGGCTTTTTCCCGATAAACCTCGGAACAGGTACCCTGGAACACGGGAACGCCTCGCGCCACAATTTCTGCAACGATCCGATCTCGGTCCCAGCCGGTTTTTAGGCCCTGTTCAATAACATATGCGTATAGTCGATAAAAAGCATGGGTCGCGCCTTTTCTGGGCATTGGAACACGAACCGCACACGGGAATGCGTTCAGTGTGCTTGCAATTCGTTGCGCGATTTCAGTTCGACGTGCTGTCCATGATGCTATGTTCCTAAGTTGAACACGCCCTATTGCTGCCTGCATTTCGAGCATGCGCCAATTGGTTCCCATAGTGTCGTGAACCCATCGGAACCCTGGGGGATGTTGTTTATTGTAAACAGCATCCCAGCTTTTTCCATGATCTTTGTACGACCACATTTTTGCCCAAGTTTCCGCATTATTGGTTGTTACCATTCCTCCCTCGCCGCCTGTGGTCATTATCTTATCCTGACAGAAAGACCATGCTCCTACGTCACCGATCGACCCTACCGAGCGGCCATCAAGCAAGGCACCGTGGGCCTGTGCACAGTCTTCGATGACAACAAGTTGCCGTTCCTGGGCCAACTCCATGATGTCGCCCATTTCACATGGCCAACCGGCGATGTGTACTGGGATTATGGCTTTGGTATTAGGAGTCAGCTTGGAAGCGATTGTCGCAGCACTCAAATTACCGCTATCAAGATCGACGTCCGCAAAAACAGGTGTTGCCCCAGCCGTCACGACACATGAAACTGAGGCTATAAACGTCCGAGGGGTTACTATCACCTCGCACCCTGGTCCGATTCCAAGGCCCTTTAATGCCAAGTCCAGCGCCAATGTGCCATTTCCCAGTGCAATTGCGTGCGCGGTCCCCACCCAATCAGCATATTCCTTTTCGAACTCTCTGCTTTCTTGACCCGTCCAATAATTAACCTTGTTAGACATAATTACATTGCGCACGGCGTCAGCTTCGTCGTCAGTAAATGAAGGCCAATCAGCCAAAGAGGTGTTCAACATATTTTTTAAGTACCATTCGAAATTGCGAGAAAGCCAGACCGCGAACTAGCTTTTTTTCCGATCGACATCAATTGCTGAAAATTTGATATTTTTACTCAAAGCCATGCAACTGCGGCTTATTTTGAATAGCATTATGCAATTTGATATGGCAAAGGCGCTCCAACCTAAGGGATCAAAAATTTCGTCTCACCATGGGTGGTGTCGGCGACTGTGCAGCGGACCTTCAGAAGGAAAAGCAGTTCTTGAGAGTCTTGACAGTCATCGGTACACGCCCTGAAGCAATCAAAATGGCTCCGTTGTGTGTCGCGTTACGCGATGATAGCCGCTTCGAGGCTAAGCTTTGCGTGACCGCACAACATCGCGAGATGCTTGACCAGGTATTAGAGCTTTTCAATCTCATTCCTGACTTTGATCTGGATATTATGAGAAAAAATCAGGATCTTACGGATATCATGTGCGGGATTCTTTCCGGCATGCGTTCAGTGCTGAATGAATGGAAGCCTGATATCGTTTTGGTTCATGGCGACACGGCGACGACGCTTGCTGGGGCCTTAGCTGCCTATTACCAGCAAATACCGGTTGGGCATGTAGAAGCGGGCCTGCGGACGCACAATCTCTATTCACCTTGGCCAGAAGAAGCGAACAGAAAGCTCGTCGGCGCCATTGCTGCAATTAATTTCGCGCCCACTGAGGCGACCGCACAAAACCTTGTCGCCGAGGCCGCAGATCCGCGGTCTATCGAGGTGACCGGTAACACAGTCATCGACGCGCTATTGATGACTGTAGAGCGACTGGACCAAGATGTGGAGCTCACCGCGCAACTCGCTAGGCAATATTCAATGCTTCGACCCGGCGCGCGTCTGTTGCTGGTTACCGGCCATCGCCGAGAGAGCTTTGGAGGGGGGTTCGAACGGATTTGCGAAGCGATTGGAAAGATAGCCGTGATGTTTCCGGATGTCGATATCGTGTACCCGGTGCATCTCAATCCGAACGTCCAAGAACCAGTAAACCGGTTGCTTAACGGTATGTCGAACGTTCATTTAATTGAACCACAACCATATCTGCCGTTTGTCTATTTGATGAACCGCTCAACACTTATTCTCACCGATTCGGGAGGGGTACAAGAAGAGGCACCGTCGCTGGGCAAACCAGTGCTTGTACTGCGGGACACCAGCGAACGCCTCGAGGCAGTTACGGCCGGAACGGTTATTTTAGTCGGTACAGACGTAGACAAGATTGTCTCAGGGACAAGCAGACTGCTGACCGACCCGCATGCTTATTCGGAAATGAGTCAAAGCTATAATCCATATGGTGATGGGAAGGCATGCGCACGAATTATTGAGAGACTAGCAGATCATTTTGCCAATTATTAATAAAGTTGAGAAAATAGGACAAAAATGAATTTTGAAACCATCTGCGTAGTGGGTTTGGGTTACATCGGCTTGCCTACCGCAGCAATTATAGCGTCGCGTAAAAAGCAGGTCATTGGTCTTGACGTCAATGCTCATGCCGTCACGACGATCAATCGAGGTGAGATTCATATTTTCGAACCCGATTTGGACTCAATAGTACGGACTGCCGTGTCGGACGGATATCTGCGTGCAACTCTGGTTGCAGAGCCCGCAGACGGATTTCTCGTAGCTGTCCCGACACCATTCAAAGACGGTTATGAACCTGATTTGAAATATGTGGAGGCCGCAGCCCGTTCAATAGCGCCTGTATTGCGGCCGGGTAATATCGTCATTCTTGAATCGACTTCACCAGTGGGTGCGACCGAGATGATGGCGGATTGGCTGGCCGAAATGCGTTCAGATCTTACTTTCCCGGCACAAATGGGTGAAGATTCCGATATCAGGATTGCGCACTGCCCCGAACGTGTTTTGCCTGGCCATGTTTTGAGAGAATTAGTGTCGAATGATCGGGTTATCGGTGGGCTTACCCCGAAATGTTCTGAGCACGCCAAAGCACTTTATAGTATTTTTGTGGAAGGCGACTGCATAACCACAACGGCGCGAACAGCTGAAATGTGTAAGCTCACCGAAAACAGCTTTCGAGACGTAAATATTGCGTTTGCAAATGAACTTTCAATCATATGCAGGCGGCTGGGCATTGACGTTTGGGAACTGATAAGACTTGCAAATCGTCACCCGCGGGTGAACATACTGCAGCCTGGCCCGGGGGTTGGGGGGCATTGTATCGCCGTCGACCCCTGGTTTATTGTTTCAGCGTCTCCCGAAGACGCAAAGCTCATCCGCCAAGCGCGGGAGGTTAATGATCATAAACCGCATTGGGTTATCGACCAAGTCCATGCTGCCGCCGAGATCTTGAGGACAAATAGCAATAGCACGGGGAAGCCGGTAGTCGCCTGTTTGGGTTTAGCATTCAAACCTGATATCGATGATTTACGGGAGAGTCCGTCACTCGAAATATGTGAGCATCTTGTCGCCTCTGAGAGATATAAGGTAATTGCAGTTGAACCCAATATAGCCCGGCTGCCTGAGAAACTAATAGGTAGTGTAGAATTACTAGAAGCAGAAATTGCAATTTTACAAGCAGATATCATTCTGTTGCTAGTTGATCATCGACCATTTCGAAATATCAGTACTGATTTGCTTTCCGGGAAACAACTCATCGACACGCGGGGCTTATGGGCGAGTTGAATTTTTCGCTCAAACGAAAAAGTGAAAAGGTAAGAATGTGAAGTCAGCTGTAATCACGGGTATAACAGGCCAGGACGGAGCCTATTTGAGTGCCTTATTACTTCGTCAAGGCTACAAGGTGTTTGGTACGTTCCGGCGAACGAGCTCCGTAAATTTCTGGCGACTCGACGAACTGGGTATATTGAAGCATGAAAATTTTGAGCTGGTTGAATATGACTTAACCGATTTGGGATCATCCGTCCGCTTACTTGAAAAATGCAGACCTGATGAAGTCTATAATTTAGCGGCGCAAAGCTTCGTCGGCGTATCGTTTGATCAGCCTTCCACTACGGCACAAATTACCGGCGTGGGCGCGCTTCATTTGCTCGAAGCAATTCGTTTCGTGAATCCTGAAATTCGTTTTTATCAAGCATCTACTTCTGAAATGTTCGGCAAGGTGCAGGAAATTCCGCAGAGGGAATCAACACCCTTTTATCCGCGCAGTCCGTATGGAGTTGCGAAATTATATGCACATTGGATGACGGTCAACTACAGGGAATCCTATGGCATTTTTGGATCTTCGGGCATATTATTCAACCACGAGTCCCCTTTGCGCGGCAAGGAATTTGTAACTCGGAAAATTACCGACGCTGTTGCCAACATTGCTTTAGGCAAATTGGATTGCCTCGAGCTTGGCAATATTGATGCAGAACGTGATTGGGGCTTTGCCAAGGACTATGTCGTGGGCATGCACGCCATGCTGCAAATTGATACTCCGGGTACGTACGTTCTAGCGACTAACCGCAAGTGCTCGGTTCGCGATTTTGTCACCATGAGTTTTGCAGCGGCCGGTATCGATTTGGCGTGGTCTGGCAAAGAGGTTGATGAGACCGCGACCGATACTCGCTCTGGCGGCACACGCGTGCGCATTAATCCCAAATTTTACCGCCCCGCCGAAGTTGAGTTATTGATCGGCGATCCCGCACTGGCGCTTGCTGACCTTGGTTGGAAAGCCGAGACAAGTCTCGAAGAACTATGCAGAATAATGGTGGAGGCCGATATGCGCCGCGCCCATGATGGCTTTAGCTGGTAAATGCGGGTCCTTGTAACCGGACTGGCAGGATTTACTGGTTGGCACCTTATCGCAACACTTCGCGCAGCCGGTTATGACGTCGCGGGGCTCGGAAAGGAGAGTTCGACCTTAGTGCCGAACTATCTTCAAACTTCGCTTGATGACACCGACAAAATTAGCAGCTGGTTACGAAATGTTCGCCCCGATTACGTGATCCATCTGGCCGCGTTGTCGCACGTGGTGGGAGATGCTCTCGATTTTTACAGAGTAAACATTCTCGGCACCGAAAGTTTGCTGCAGGCAATTGCAGATGCTGGCCTGACCCCAGCAAAGATCGTCATCGCCAGCAGCGCTAACATTTATGGTAATGCCGCCGAAACCCCTATTTCCGAAAACTGCGCCTTGCGTCCCATGAACCACTACGGCGTCAGCAAGGCCGGGATGGAATTGATGCTAGTCCGTTGGCAAAGCCGATTGCCAATTATCATAACGCGGCCATTCAACTATACCGGTCCTGGGCAGTCGGAGCGGTTTGTATATGCAAAGATCGTTGCTGCATTTCGGCGGCGTACCAGTGTCATTACGCTTGGCAACATCCATGTTTCGCGCGATCTTTCCGATGTACGCTACGTTTGCGATGTCTATCGTCGCTTGCTCGAATGCAACGAAAGCAATATTGCGGTCAACATCTGTTCGGGTAATTCCGTTTCGATAAGTCAGGCTTTGGAAACAATGACAGATATTTCAGGCTATCGACCCGACATTAAGATCGATCCGGAACTAGTACGGCCGGATGAAATCATGGCATTGTCGGGCGACATATCGCGTCTCCGGCAGTTGCTGGGTGAAGTCACGCCAGCCGACATATCGCGGACTTTTCGGGATATGTATGAAGCTCAAGGTTGATCGGCGCACTCGCGCGTCCAGTTCAAGACTGAATTAAATATGCGAATTTGTTTTTTTGCCAATATGTCGGCACACGCTAACTGGCAGGAAATGTTCGAACGCGTTGAATTTTATAGCGTTGACATCAAGCTGTTAAAAGAACTTGGCCACGATGTCATTGAAGCTGGCCTGCCTTCGCTTGTAGATTGGACGGCAGATCTTTATTATGGCTGGTGGTGGGGCCATGCACCTTTCATCATGCTGCCCGCAAAATTGCGGCGAAAGCCAATAATCCTTACCGGTGCTTTCGATTATTCAACCTGCCGCGAAGAACTGCCTGGCCTTTGCTATCTTGACCGGCCGACGTGGCAAAAGACAATTATGTCGGCGATGTTGCGCATGGCTGACGTCAATATGTTTATTTCACAATCCGAATATGATGAAGTAACCGCGCACATGAAGGTTCGCAATCCGCTTGCAGTGCCGCTTGCGATCGACACAGCTTATTATTGCCCCTCGCCGACGCAGCCTCGCGCTGATTATTTCTTTACGGTTTCATTACAAAGTAGAACAAATGCTATCAGGAAAGGCCTGCCGCAAACGGTCGAGGCCTTCGCTGAGATTGCTGCTGAATTCCCTGCGACGCGGCTGATAATCGCGGGCAAGCCCGGCGATTACACTGACGAGCTCGCCGCCATGGCAAAAAAATTTGGAGTAGGCGACCGGGTCGAGTTTCCCGGAATGATCTCGCAAGACGCCAAGCGTCAAGGTTATCGAGAATGCATCGCGTATGTCCAGCCAACATTATACGAAGGTTTTGGTCATGCCCTGGCGGAGGCGGTGGCGTGCGGGGCGCCAGTGGTAAGCGCAGCGCGCGGGTCGGTCCCTGAAGTCACCGGAAACCATGCCGCATGTGTCGACCCCAAGGATGTCGCAGCCATTGCAAACGCCATGCGCGCGTGTGCGAAAACACCGCCCACCGACGCGCAGCGCAACAGTGGATTTCGCTGGATCAGAGAAAACTTCTCGCTTGAGACGCGCCGCGAACGGTTGCGGAGCATCCTGGCATCGGTAGGATGACCGCGATAAACGCGTTTCAACGTGCAAAGAACCTTTTCGAGCGGGGTGATTTTTTGCCTGTGCTGGCGCTCGTGATCGCGATTCAGGGTACAGTTTTGATCAGCCAGAGTGTTGCTGCCCTGTTTCTCGCGCCTGCGCAAATTGGACAGATCCGGCTGTTTGAAAGCGTGATCTCTGTTGCGGTATTGTTGGCAGGTTTGGGTGCACCGGCGCTCGCGATCAGGGACGTAGCGGCACATGCGGAGGGGCCGGTCCGGTCCGAGCTGCTGCGGGACCTGCTGCTACTGCCGGTCTTGGGGGCGTTGCTTCTCGGGCTATTGGCAAGCATGGTCGCGATTTTCGGGTTCGAGTGGGCAGTTCAGGTCCGGCAAGTTCTTTTCGGTTCGCTGGCGCTTTTGGTTGCGGTGAACCTGGTTCGCCTTGTTTCTGCTATTGCCCAAGGCCTGCTGATCGTTCGTCACATTTATCTTTGGGTAATTGCAGGCTCGATGATAGCTGCCGCGGCGCAGATTCTAGGAGCAAAATTAGGCACCATAGACGCATGGGTCGGAGGACGATTGCTGGGTGAAGCGTCGTTACTCGCGTGTATATTGATTGCCATGCGCGGCAATCTGCCAGCTATATCATGGTCTAAAATCCCTCAGATCACGGCGTTGTTGCAAACAATGGGCAGGGCCACATTAGTGAATGCCGGACTGACGTTACGGATGATCGCCGATGCCGCGCCAATTCTGCTGCTTGGTGGAATTCTACCCGGCATAACCACGGGTGGAAGCGCGGCCGATGTGGGACATTTCGGTATTGCAACATTGTTCTTGACTGCGGCGCTGCTTGCGCCGGCGGTGATATCGCAACGAACCTTGCCATTGATAACCGCATCCGGAAACATCGTGCGGCCACAGGTGATTAGCCAGTTTTTGCGCAGAATGACAATCACTGGACTATTCGTGGCGGCAACCCTCGCGATAGCCGCACTATCTTTACGCTTTTTCGATAGCGGCAGGCTGGATGCAGGGCTGCTGGCCGCGGCGGTAATTATGCTTTCGGTCCCGATGAAGGCCAAGGCAACTGCCTATGCGGCAATAATGCTTGCCGAGGGCGAATTGAGGCTGCCGGTTTTTGTGACGTTAGGAGAGATAGCAGCAATTGCACTTGTTTTTGCTTGCCTTGCCAGCATGGATGCTGTCTTGACCGCTGCGGTATCTGTGGTCTTTGGTTCGGCATTGTCGATGGTTGGAATGATCATTGCGAAAAACTACTCTGAAAAACACTTCTTATCACGTCATTAGGCCAGCGGACCTGACATGAAAACAAGAGTTTCCAAATTAAGATGTTAAAGGAAGTTATGCAGATGCACAAAATGCGTTGCTATGTGTGCGGCTCGACAAACAACTCGCCCAAGCTCGCAGAGGCCCCAATCGAACGGCGTTTTGGCAAGACGGTGTTGCCAACTGATGAGTATGGGCAAAATCAGTGCCATGATTGCGGATTATTGTTTGTTACGTGCAGCGTAACCGAAGAATATCTGAACAATCTTTATGCGTCAGAGTCGGTGGACTGGCAGAAAGAGTTTTTGCAGACAGATTCCAGCGTGGGAGAAGCGCGGATGGTGGAGTTTCGGCGCCTGAGCAAAATCATGGTGGCTGCCGGCACCAGCGGTCATTCCGGCGCGACCAAAAAGAAACTATTAGATTTTGGTTGTCAGACCGGTGAGTTCGTGAAGATCGTTTCCGAAATTTCTGAAATAGAGCCATTCGGTGTCGAAATGTCTGAAGATTATGCAAGGCATGCATTAGATCTGTGGGGTGGAGGCGAGGTTCATGTCGGTAGGCTTGAAGATGCGCCATTCCCAAAAGCCAGTTTCGATTTTGTAAGCGCTCAAGAAGTGCTTGAACATCTGATGGATCCGCAACGAACGTTGGACGGCCTTAGGGCACTAATGAAGGACGATGGTATCATCCTTATATCGGTGCCGTCGTCGGACTATTTTATTTTGAAAAAGCGAATTTTTACGATGCTGGGTCGGAAAGGGATGGCATTAGTACATACGCATTTATATAATTTCACGCCCGCTTCACTTCGGATTATGCTCGAAAAATCTCAGTTTGAGCCATTACAAATTTTTGGAATTGGCTGGCATGACCGCGCAGAGACGGTAGGAAATGCAATTTCTTCAGCAGTTAACAAACTGACAAATGGATCAAAAGTTTATTCGCCAAGCGTCGTGGCTATCGCGCGCGCAGTTTAAAAAATGAATAAGTATTACTCGTCGGGCGTTAACTCGGAGCAGAATGTTCTGAACATCAAAAGTTCTTCATTGGACCGAACCGACTGGCTTTCCCCAAAACCAATATTCATTGCTATCGTGTTGCTGGGTGTCATTATGCCCGCCAGCTCCTTTTTGAACTACGATGATGCCTTCAGTAAAGTATGGCCATTCGACTTTTTCGAAAAAAATGAAACGGTTTTTAAGGCAGTCGCGATTTATACAGGTGTGACGCTGGCGTATCTGTTGGGGTTCAGGCTGGCAAAATCTAAAGCAGCTGCAGAGAATAATTTAAGGATCGACGATGGAAGCTTCATCGGTCGTGCGGTAGCAATGGCCTCATTGGGATTTATTACATTTTTCTTGATAGTATATTCTATTGGCGGCTTTGGCCAAATTTTGACCGGCGCATCTGATAGAACACGCGCTTTTGCTGGGCTGCAAGGTCTTTTTCTGGCGCTAAATGTTCTTATTTCTGTTTCAATCGTTTGGTATATTCGAATATTGAGTCGAAAAAGGTCTCTTTTTGAGAAGGCTTTGTTCTTTTTTTATACGTTAGTCTCTTTTGCTATTATCGCATTGCAAGGACAAAAATCGACATTATTTATTATGGTTGCCGCGATGGCAATTATATATAATTGCAAATTAAAGAAAATTCGACTACAAACTATCGTCGTTGGCGTTGTATCTTTATTCATTCTATTGATGATTTATCATATATATAAACAGGAATATTTGGTCTTAGGCAGAGTTGTATCGATTAGCGGAGGCGCTCAATTCTGGAGCAGCGTTTATGAATTTCTTAATTCGCAGATCTTTGGTAATTTTATGCAGCTGCAAACTATGTCGGTTCTTATAGAAGGAATGCCACTGCCATTAAGCTATCAATATGGCTATACATATTGGGCTGGGTTGCTGATGCTTGTACCACGTTCGATTTTCCCTGACAAACCCCTTCCATCTACGGGTATTTTTACTGAGTCCTTCTGGCCTGCGGCTTGGCAGGATTTGGGTACCACCTTGCCGCCCGGATTATTCGGCGAGGCCTATATGAATTTTGGCGTAGCGGGCACAATCATCAGCGGCCTGCTATTTGGCTACGTCCTGGGTCGCTTCCGCGCCAGTTTTGAACAGAACAGAAATGGCGATATGGTTTTAATCTATTACGCTATTTTGGTCGCTTCCATCCTGCACTTTTTTCGGGGTGAACTGGCATCGGTTACCTATCTTATGCTGTCGATTGCGCTTCCATGCCGGTTGTTTATGTCTGACCTAAAAGTCGGTGCTCGCCCTTAATTGATTTCGGAGATGATTTGTGTGCGGGATTTATGGGGTACAGGGGGGCGTTCGTTCGCCAGAGCGTGGTCTGGCGGCCCTTCGGCGGCGTGGTCCTGACCAGTTAAGCCATTGGCAGGACGACACCGCCGACATCTGGCTGGGCCATGCCCGTTTGTCGATTATCGATCTGTCGGAAGCCGGAAATCAGCCAATGCATTCGCCAGACGGTCGTTGGGTCATGGTTTATAATGGCGAAATCTATAACTACCGTGAGCTTCGCGTTGAACTTGAAGCTGCGGGTGAAAAATTTGTAGGGCACAGCGATTCAGAAATACTGCTCCGGCTTTTCATGCGCGAAGGGGTGGCATGTTTCAGTCGGCTGAACGGAATATTTGCGGCTGCCTTTTGGGACCGCAATGAACGTACACTAACCCTTGCCCGGGACCCGATGGGTGTAAAGCCGCTCTATTTTGCCGAACAGCCGCATGGCTTTGCCTTCGCCAGTGAAATGAAAGCGTTGATTCGTGGGGGCGATGTCGTTCCGACGATCAATAAAAGGGCAGTTTTCCACCATCTCGGTCTGCTCTGGTCGCCTGGCAGGGAAACGATCGTTTCCGAAGTCGACAAGATGTTGCCCGGGGAGACCATGGTCGTAAGGGACGGCGCGATCCAGACGCGCTGGATTTACAGTAATCCTGCGCTTCCTCCAGTCGGTACCGGGCGGACCGCTAGCGTCTCGTCGCTCACAGCACAGGTACATGATGCGGTCGAAACTGCGGTCAAACGGCAACTTGTTTCAGATGTGCCGCTGGGCGCGTTCCTTTCAGGCGGGCTGGATTCATCATCAATCGCTGCCTTTGCTGCTCGCCATCGAACAGGACCTGGCAAGCTTCAATGCTTTTCCATTGCGATCGCCGACGGCACACAAGCGGCTGAAGGCTTTGCCGACGACCTGCCTTACGCCCGTAAAGTCGCCCAACATCTCGATGTGGATCTTCACGTCGTCCAGGCCGATGGCTCTATGCTCGACCGACTGGCCGAGATGATCTATTTTCTCGATGAGCCGACGGCGGATCTGGCAGCGCTTAACACCTTGCTCATTGCCGAATTGGCGCGGTCGCAGGGCATAACCGTATTGTTGTCCGGGTCGGGCGGTGATGATATCTTTACAGGGTATCGACGCCATTATGCGCTGATGCAGGAACGATATTGGGCGTGGCTTCCTCAAGGTGGCCGCGCTGCGATTGCAGATTTGACCCGGCTTTTGCCCAAGAATATCGCACCGCTCCGCCGTATCGCAAAGGCTTTCCAGTTCGCAGGCTACGATCCGAATTGCAGACTTGCTGGATATTTTACCTGGTTACCTCCGGAAGAAGCTTACGCGCTTTTGTCGCCTGAATTGAAAGCGTCATTGGCGCCGGGCGACATGATAGCCCCTTTGATTCAAACTTTGTCTGACGTCCCGGAACAGGCAAGTGCGCTTCGCAAAATGCTTTACCTTGAATGCAAACATTTCCTTGTTGATCATAACCTCAATTACGCCGATAAAATGGGAATGGCAGCCAGCACCGAGATTAGGGTGCCATTATTGGATGCCGACCTCGTAAAGTTGGCTCTCGAGTTGCCCGACGATCTACGCCAACAGGGCCGGGTCGGCAAAGCAATCTTCAAAAAAGCAATGGAACCGGTATTGCCTCACGACGTGATCTATCGGCCAAAATCTGGCTTTGGCGTACCACTTCGGCAATGGCTTCTCGGGCCACTTGACCCGCTTGTACAGGACTTGCTCAGTCCGTCCCGCATCGCCTCACGCGGGCTGTTCGATGCCGAATCCGTTGGCCGGCTTTTGATCGCAAACCGCGCGGGCAGGGTCGATGCATCTTACACAATTTTCGCCATTCTCTGCCTTGAACTTTGGTGCGCCCAATATCTGGATGGCCATTTCGCAATTGACCCTCTCATAGCAGGGCTGCGAGGCGAGAAACTTCAGGACAGAGAAATATGAAACAGATAGTACAATATCTCAATAGTGGTGAGACCGCAGTCGTGGAGGCACCCGCCCCAAAAGCGCAGCCTGGCACGGTTGTCATTCGCACAACTCGCACCCTGATCTCAGCCGGGACCGAACGCATGCTGGTCGGTTTCGGGAAAGCTTCAATGCTACAAAAGGCCAAGCAACAGCCCGATAAGGTTAAGCAGGTGCTCGCTAAGGTAAAAACCGACGGATTGGCAACAACAATAGACGCCATTCGATCCAAACTCGATCAACCAATCCCGCTGGGTTATTGCAACGTTGGCGAGGTTATCGAGGTCGGCGCGGGGGTATTTGATTTTGCCATCGGAGACCGTGTGGCTTCAAACGGGCCACATGCGGACATCGTTCGAGTCCCTCGCTTATTGTGCGCGCGCATTCCCAATACGGTGGAGGACGACATGGCAGCGTTTACCGTCGTCGCAAGTATCGGCCTACAGGCAATCAGGCTTGCTTCTCCCACACTTGGTGAATGCGTTGTCGTTACCGGTGCTGGTTTGCTAGGCCTGCTAACCGTCCAGTTACTGCTAGCACAGGGCTGCCGTGTTCTCGCCATCGATTATGATGAGAGCAAACTTGCTATTGCACGCAGGTTTGGCGCCGCGACCTGCAATCCTGGTGCGGGCGAAGACGCCGTCGCGGCCGGCATGGCCATCAGCCAAGGTCGCGGTGTTGATGCTGTGATTATTACAGCTTCGACCGATTCGAACGATCCAGTTACGCAAGCCGCGCAAATGAGCCGCAAACGGGGCCGGATTATTCTGGTTGGAGTTACCGGTCTCAAACTTAATCGCGCCGATTTCTATGAGAAAGAGTTGAGTTTTCAAGTCTCCTGTTCGTACGGTCCGGGCCGGTATGACAACGAATATGAGGGGGGTGGCCATGATTACCCGTTCGGGCTTGTTCGCTGGACTCAACAACGCAATTTTGAAGCTGTTCTTGATTTGATGGCATCAGGAAAGATTGACACCGAAGCGCTGGTTACTCACCGTTTCGCGTTCGAGGAGGCCGCAGCTGCTTATGCTTCATTGACCGATGATAAATCGGGCCTTGGCCTTTTGATTGCGTATTTGTCGCCGTTGACGGAGCGGCTCGAAACTCGCGTAACGCTGAAATCAGAACGGCATTTTGAAAGTTCGTCGCCCGTATTGGGCATAATCGGCGCGGGAAATTACGCATCGCGCATTTTGATCCCAGCTTTCAAAAAAGCTAATGCAATATTACACACGCTTGTGAGCTCAGGTGGACTAAGCAGCGCGTTGCAAGGTCGAAAGGCGGGTTTTATCCATGCTTCGAGCACTGATACGGATATCTTTGAAAATGCGGAGATTAACACTGCGGTCATCGCGACAAGGCACGACAGTCATGCATCCCTTACCGCAAAGGCGCTTGACCATGGGAAAAATGCTTTTGTCGAAAAGCCTTTGGGCCTGACCAATACTGATATCGATTTGGTTGAAGCAGCTTATAATTCCGCGCATTCAAATGGGGTCGGCCCGCATCTTATGGTCGGCTTCAACAGGCGGTTTGCGCCGCAGATCGTAAAAATGAAAAGCCTGCTCGACACGGTACCCGAACCGAAGTCATTTTTGATGATGATGAATGCCGGAGCAATTCCGGCCGATCATTGGACACAAGACCCGTTAATCGGAGGAGGAAGGATTATCGGCGAGGCGTGTCATTTTATAGATTTGATGCGCTTCCTCGCGGGCAGCAAGATTATCTCGGTTGCCGCCCGCCGGTTAGGAAACGACTGCGGCGTCGTCGTAACTGAAGACAAGGCAAGTGTCACCCTTGGGTTTGAGGACGGATCGTTCGGTACAATTATGTATTTGGCCAATGGCGCAATGAGCTTTCCAAAAGAGCGCATTGAAGTCTTCACGGCTGGCCGAACAATACAAATCGACAATTTCCGAAAAATGACGGGATTCGGCTGGCCGGGTTTCTCGACTTTCAACCTGAGAAGGCAAGATAAGGGACAACAGGAATGCCCTGCGCAGTTTCTGAAGGCAATCAATTCTGGCAACGCAGCAATCCCCATCGCAGAAATTTTTGAGGTCGCACGTGCAACGATCAATGCAGCGGATCAGCTGCGCGCTCAATGACTTCATTAGGAACGAAAATACGCACATATTGGTCGTTGCGACCAGCCAACCTAATTCGGGTTGCTTGGTATCGGCTGAAGTTGAAGTTGGGCTTGTTCCCAAAATCGCCAAGTCACCTGCTATCGGCCTCACCGCTGTTTTTCCGCCCTAGTAATCTTCCGCCGGTGGATGCACGGCTACCGCAATTATGGCAGGATAGAGGGCTGCTGTTCGACTTTCTAGAATTTGCGGTCAGCAACACCCCCCCAGACTGGCTCGCCGATCCGGTGACTGGCAAGTCTTTGCCAAACTCCGATCGTATCTGGTGGCGAATACCCGATTTCGATAATAACTTCGGCGATATAAAACGGATTTGGGAGCTTTCACGATTGGGATGGGCGCTTGCAATGGCCCAACGAGCACGTAATGGATGCAAAGATAGCCAAAAAAGGTTGAATAGCTGGCTGGCAGATTGGTGCTTACATAATCCACCCTTTCGGGGTCCAAACTGGAAATGTGGTCAGGAAGCCTCAATTCGCGTCATGCATTTAGCAATGGTTGCAGTGATCTTGGGTCAAGAGAAAAAGTCAGAAAAAGCACTCTTGGTTTTGGTGAAACAGCATCTCGAGCGGATTGCACCGACCATCGGCTACGCCGCAGCCCAGGAAAACAACCATGCGACTTCCGAGGCAGCCGCTCTGTTCATCGGGGGCAGTTGGTTAGTCGCGCATGGCGACGTATCAGCCCATCGATACTATTCGATGGGAAGGCGAAAGCTTGAAGATTTTGTTCAGCGGCTGGTAAGCACGGACGGCAGCTTTAGTCAGCATTCCGTTAACTATCATCGCGTTTTTCTCGATACAATGTCGATGTGCGAAATTTGGCGTCGGGGGCTTTCCTTGGAGGCATTCTCCAAAGACACGAACATACTTGTCGCTGCAGCTACCGACTGGCTGCGGCACTTTATCTTTTCCAGCGACGGCGACTGTCCGAATCTCGGTGCCAACGATGGAGCACGCCTGTTGGCGCTTGCCGATTCCTGTTACCGCGATTTCAGGCCGTCAGTTCAACTGGCTTCGATATTGTTCCTGAATAAGCGAGCTTACGACAATATTGCTTGCGATCAATCAGCCAAATGGACTGGTATCGAGATTCCTTCCGGAATCATTCCAGTTGCACGGTCCAAGATATTTCCTGCAGGAGGTTATGCAGTTCTGCGAAAGGATAAAGCTGCGGCGATGCTGCGTTTCCCTCGGCGGACATTCCGCCCTGGCCATTGTGACGCACTGCATGTCGATCTTTGGGTGGGTGGACGAGCTTTGTTGCGCGATGGCGGCACCTTCAGCTATAATGACGGAAACGAGTGGCTCGATTATTTCAGTGGCGATGCCGGCCATAATGGTATCCAATTCGGCGATGCCCCCCAAATGCCCCGAATAGGCCGGTTTTTGTTTGGCGACTGGCTTGAAACAAACATAACGGACCAATTGCTGGATAATGCTGATCATATTTGCTTCGGCGCTGGCTATGTAAATCGCAAAAAATATGGACGTCATAGAACCGTGACGCTGCACAGCGAAAAGCTTGTAGTGGTCGATACGATCGCTGGGTTTGCTGGCGATATACTCGCCAGATGGCGGCTCTGTCCCGGGACTTGGGTTTTAAATGAAAACTATCTGACCTGTGACGCAATGACCGTTGAGGTGAAATCCGACGATGTATTACCAATATTGTCATTGGGCGTGGGCCACGAGTCACTTCATTACACACAAAAAACAGAGCTGCCTGTACTGAGCGTTACAACGCCGGGTCCCACCGTGCTCACAACGACTTTTCGGTGGGGCATATGAAAATATTATATCTTCATCAGCATTTTTCCACGCCCAAAGGTTCAACTGGAATAAGATCCTATCAAATGGCTCAAAAGGCGCTGCAGCAGGGCCATGAAGTAACAATGGTCTGCGGGAGCTACGGCGGCGGACAAACAGGGTTAACTTCGCCATCATCGCGTGGCATGCGTCGCGGGTTTGTTGATGGTATCCAAGTGATTGAATTCGACCTCGCTTACTCCAACAACGCCAATTTTTTTATACGTTCGCTGCTTTTTGTTAGATTCATGCTTAGGTCCATTTGGCTAGTCTTGACCGAAGAGTATGATATCGCTTTCGCAACCACCACGCCTCTGACGGTAGGTTTGCCAGGGATCGTTGCGCGATGGATACGCCGTCGACCGTTCGTTTTCGAGGTTCGTGATTTGTGGCCCGAGTTGCCAAAGGCGATGGGGGTGATAAAGAACCCTTTAATTTTGGGCGCCCTGTCAATACTCGAATGGGCAAGCTATAAATCCGCCACGCGACTGATAGGTCTTTCTCCAGGCATCGTTGAAGGTATTACCAAGCGAGGGGTGGCACCCGACCGCGTCATGTTAATTCCGAACGGCTGCGACATGGACATTTTTTCTTCCGAGATATCCCCGTGGAGACCATTCGGATTGAATGCGAATATCATGCTAGCAGTTTTCACAGGTACGCATGGAATTGCAAACGGACTGGATGCGGTGTTAGACGCCGCAGCGGTACTCAAAAGGCGCGGGCGGGATGACATTAAAATTCTTCTGGTAGGACAAGGCAGAAACAAGTCCATGCTTCAACACAGAGTATCTGTGGAACATCTCAGCAACATTTTTTTTCATGATCCAGTTAACAAACAGAAGCTCTCACAGCTTTTCGCCGGTTCCGATCTGGGTCTACAAATTCTTGCGAATATACCGTCATTCTACTATGGAACCTCACCAAATAAGTTCTTCGACTACATTTCGGCGGGCCTCCCCGTTCTGACCAATTATCCCGGCTGGGTGGCAGATATGGTCACTACGAACAAATGTGGTTTCGCTGTTGAGCCAGACTCTCCGGAAGCACTTGCGAGCGCTCTGGAAGCCGCTGCAGATGAGCGCACCCGCCTTAAAATGTTTGGAGTTAATTCACGAGCTCTCGCCCGGACACAATTCGATCGTGATCTATTGGCCGCACAATGGGTTAAATGGGTTGCTGAAGCTCCGGCTTCACTGCCAAATCGGAATTGGACTTTTTTTAAGAGATTGCGTTGAAGCAGGATGAGGTTCATGATTTATTGAATTGCTTTAGGAAGCGTGATTGGTTGATTCGATGGCAGCGTCGAGGAGGCGCTGTTTATCGATGTTCCGTTTTTGCTGAGCGAGGTGCAGATGCGTCGGATTGAGCGGTGTTTCCCACTGTCGCACGGAGTTCCACGGGTTGATGACCGACGGATTGTTTCGGCGATGATCTATGTGGTCAAGCATGGCCTGATGTGGCGCGGTGCTCCCAAGGCTCATGGTTCGCATAAGACGATCTACAACCGCTTCATTCGCTGAAGCCGGCTGGGTGTGTTCAACCGTATCTTCGCTGAATTGGCGGCAGCGCTGACGAACCCGACGGAATCATGGGCTATGCTATCGCTTTAGCAGCGGTTTCAAAGAGCCTAATGGATCAGCCTAAAATTAGATACATCACTTGCGTATGCTTTAGTGCTCAGATACGCATGTGCAATTAGGTTACATAGATTTGACAATCGAGTGACACTTCACCCGCATATGTGTCAAATTTCCGACATGTGGTTTGAATATTTACATCTGCGGCCAAGAGACGTTCCATATGAGCAACGCACCAGTGATCTTTGTTCCGGTTGCAGGGGTAGACAATGCGCCGGCCCTAAATCAATTAATTCAGACCGGCGTTCGGTGGATCCAAATAGCGGGGGATTTCCTTCAATTGGATACTCCTGTCACCCTAGAGAGCAATGGGGCACCCGCAAATTTCATTCGTATCGAGCCGCTTACAGGAATTGCCAGCGTTACGGTGGATGTTTCGGGCATCGGAAGAAATCTTCAAGACCTTACCAATCCTTCTTTTGCAGGGTTTCGCTACGAAGGGCTTCGAACTGCAGCAAGCTTTCTGACAGATGAAGTAACTGTCAACGAAACTTCTATTCGCGTCGCGGATGGGTCAAAATACAGCATTGGTGATTGGATAAATATTTCCAATGCATCCGTTAATCCGAGTCAGTACCTTTTGCCACTGGATGGTCCAGGTGCAAAATACCAGATTCTCGCGGTCGATGGCGACGTATTAACCATTGATCGCCCCGCTGAGAGAAATGCACCAGCGTTTGCCACAGTAAGCAAATGCCAGCCGCTATTTGGTGCTTATTTTGAGGGATTGACGTTTACAGGTGACGCTACCGTCGGAATTCACATTCACGACGACATAAGAGGAACTTATCGCAGCATTAGCTCGGACAGCCAATGGACCGGCAGGGTAGTGCTATTGATTGATAATTGGAATATTGCAACTAAGATTGAAAACTCGTTCGCGTTTGGTCGGACCCCTGGCGTTGGATTGTTCGAAAGTGCATGGGGCATTGCGATTGAAGGTGGTAGCGGCAGCACATACACAGACAGTGGCGCGACAGGTTTTGGGTCGGGAATTACAGTCAACTACGGGTATCGCGTTCAGGGATCGGGGACGCTCAGTTACAACAATAATGTTAATTTGGGTATTGTAACCGAAAGCCTGGAGTCACTGGACATCGGCGCCACATTTGGCCGTGCTTTCAGTTATGTCTATCTTGTAGGCGCCGATAGCCCGGGTTCTTCTGTCGAAAATTTTATGTTTTACGGCAACACCATTGTTACGACCAAAACTGGGATGAATGGCAATGATGTCCTCAGAGGCGCGTATGCAGGCACTCAAAGCGATGTGCTTTTTGGCGGTGCAGGCAATGATTATTTATACGGACAGGCTGAAGCAGATCGGCTTTCAGGAGGGTCAGGTGACGACTTTTTATCTGGAGGAACGGGCAATGACAGGCTTGAGGGAGGAACCGGAAATGACCAGCTGGACGGCGGCAGCGGTGCCGACACGCTGATAGGCGGCGATGGCAACGACCGTTACTGGGTCGACGATATTGGCGACGCAGTGATCGAGACCGAAGCTAATAGCGTCACCGGCGGCATCGACACGGTTTATTCGGCGCTGGCGAGCTATACGCTTGGCACCAATGTGGAAACCGGGGTCATCACTTTATCCACCGGCGCCGAGCTGCTTGGCAACGCGTTGCGCAACCGGTTGGTCGGAGGCGCGGGCAATGACACTTTGTACGGTCAGGCAGGTGACGATATCCTTCAAGGCGCGGCAGGGAATGATTCACTTGAAGGCGGCAGCGGTGCCGACACGCTGATAGGCGGCGATGGCAACGACCGTTACTGGGTCGACGATATTGGCGACGCAGTGATCGAGACCG